>JBCCIM010000310.1 GCA_039111535.1 Bacteroidota bacterium
CGGGGTTTCGGGTGTTCGGGTTTTCGGGTTTTCGGGTTTTCGGGTTTTCGGGTTTTCGGGTTTTCGGGTTTTCGGGTTTTCGGGTTTTCGGGTTTTCGGGTTTTCTAAAGAATGAAATCCGTCTACAAGCAAAGACAAGCACAAAAAACCAGATTCACGAAAGAACGAATACACAAAATCACGAATACACGATTATCAAACCTCCCAGCCCTTCCGATATTCGCGCGTGACAAATTGGTTGGCGGCTTCGAAGTTGGTGATACGCGTATTTTCGCCATCCCAAAGGAGCTTCTTGCGGCCATAGTATTCCATGCGCTTCCTGTCACCATCGGTAATTTCGCGGCGTAACATGTAGCTCCGAATTGCGAGGTTGCCCATCAAGACGGTCTCAGTCATCGGGCCGGCGTAGTCGAAGGAAGACGTCAGCGCGCGGTGTGCTGCACTGTCATAGCCGGCTTTGCAGGCTTCAATCCATTTCCGCTGGTGCCCGTATTCGGGCTCAAAACCATCTTCGTTTTCCGGACCAAATTCTGTCGTGCCGTCATTCATATACAGCTTTGGCATCAGCGGTGAGCTGTCGTTGATGTTGGTTGAAATCACCCCATGTTCTCCGATAATGAGCACACCGTTCTGGCTATTTCGGCCCCCGATGTCATGGTCTGGTGGAATGGCGTCAGGATGCGCCGGCCGAATACCACCGTCGCTCCATGTCATTTCAATCGGCGCTTTGCTTTTGTCCGTTGCATCAAAGTGCAGTGTAATGAAAGAAGAGGCTGGACATCCTTCGTCGTTATAAACCATGCCTTGCCCTGGTGCGTAGAGCGTACCCACGCTGCATTCTGCGTCTTTGGGATAGCGCAAGCCCAGTGTCCGGAAGGGAATATCGATGAGGTGACACCCAACGTCTCCGAGGGCACCCGTACCAAAGTCCCACCAGCCACGCCATGCAAAGGGATGTAAACTTGGACGATAGGCGCGTTCACTTGCCGGCCCAAGCCAGAGGTCCCACTTCAACGATTCCGGCATTTCAGAAGGCGCCGGCCCCGGCGTAGGGATGCCTTGCGGCCATACAGGGCGGTTTGTCCATACCTGGACTTTGGCAATTTTGCCAAGCCGGCCTGAATCAACCCAATCCTGCACCATGCCCAACAAGGGGTTAGATCCCCCCTGATTGCCCATCTGGGTAACCAGCTGTTTCTCACGTGCCATTTCGGTGAGAATGCGCGTCTCCCTGATGTTATGCGCCATCGGTTTCTGGACGTACACATGGATACCGCGCTCCATCGCATATACAGCAGCCGGCGCATGGGTGTGATCCGGCGTTGAAATGGTTACCGCCTCAATATCCTTCTCTTCATCCAGCATGATGCGATAATCATGGTATCGTTTTGCTTTGGGATGCTCGGCAACAGCTTCTGAAGCATTGCCCGAAAAATCTACATCACACAGCGCTATTACATTTTCCATGCCTTCGTTTGAGGCATGTCGAATATCGCTGCGACCTTTTCCTCCTGCACCAATGGCAGCGAGGTTAATTCTATCGCTTGGCGCGGTATAGCCTGGCCCTCCGAGGACATAACGCGGGACGATGTAAACACTTGAGGCGGCCAGGGCACTTTTTTTGAGAAATGACCGGCGGGTAGCTTTTTTGTTTTTCGACACCTTCATGGGTACTGCATGTTGTTTTGGGTGGATGAATTCCCCACTTCCTTGCGGCACAATCGTCCAACAAGGTAATACATGCAGCTACAATTCTGCTACCCCAATTTGCCAGCGATAAATCCGGTGGTCCAGGCAGCCTGAAAATTGTATCCCCCTGTGATCGCATCAATGTCGAGCACTTCGCCTGCGAAGTAGAGGTTTTTGCAGACTTTACTCTGCATTGTAGCCAGGTCTATGCTGTCCAGACTCACGCCCCCACAAGTCACAAATTCCTCTTTGAATGTGGTTTTACCCCGCACTGGATACACATCGTTGGTAAGCACGTTCACCAGGCGATTGTGCAATTTACGCCCCGTATCGCCCCATCGCCGATCTGCGGGTATGCCTGCTTTTTCGATTAGAAACTTCCAAAGCGCAGCAGGCAAATCAAACAGCCGGCCGTTGGCAAGCATTTTTTTCGGATGCGCCATCGCGTATGCGGTTACGTGCTCCATTACAGCAGCCTGGTTTTTCTCGTGTACCCAGTTTATTTGCGCATTAAACTGATAATCCATGCCGGCAAGTTCGCGCGCACCAAAGGCTGAGAGCTTCAAAATGGCCGGGCCACTCATGCCCCAATGGGTAATCAGGATCGGCCCCGAAGCAGACAGGCGCGTGCCCTGGATTGCAGCTGTTGCAGGATCAGCCACCACACCCATCAGACGGGTGACGGGGTCTTTGGGCATGTTAAACGTGAACAGCGAAGGCAGCGGCGAAGCAATCGTATGCCCCAACGCAGACAACCAGGTCAATCCACGCTTGGTGGGAGCACCACCGGTTGCAACTACCACACGATCAAACGTACGCGGCACCGCCTCTGGCTTGCCACAGCCGAGTAACAGCTTTTCTCCATCTGGTTTGATGTATTTAACAGGGGTTTGCTTTTCGATTGTAATGCCAAGCCGGCGCGCTTCATTGAGCAGGCAATCTATTATACTTTGCGAGTTGTCTGAAACCGGAAAAACGCGCTGATCATCCTGCACGTAAAGCGGCACACCACGTGACTCAAACCAGGCGCGGGTATCAATTGTACCAAACGTGTTGAACGCCTTTTTAAGCCGACGCCCACCCCGTGGGTAGGCTTTCCAAAGCTCGTTTACGTCCGTACAGCCGTTGGTCACGTTACAACGCCCGCCGCCTGAAACGCGTACTTTAGACAAGAGTTTGCCTGATTTCTCGAACAGTACAACACGGGCAGCAGGATGGTTTAGGCGGGCGTGGATGGCAGCAAAAAAGCCGGCTGCCCCCCCGCCGATAACAGCTACATCCATGTTATACGTCTCGATATATCTCTCATTAACATCAGCCCCCGGCCATTGCAGAGTGCGGTAAATCTACATGATCAAGCATTTCAAGTCCATCCATCACCAGTGCTTCCAACGCAGGCGTTGAACTGACAATCCCGAGCAAATACGCGAGAATCTCAGCTTTCAAGTCTTCATCGCGCGACAACTCTAATACTTCGAGTGCCAGCAGCCAGTCGGTGTTGTAATCTTTCCGGATCTGATCAAAAATATCACGCAACACATCGACAGGCCAGGTACCGGTAGCGCGCAAGTCGCGCACCTGCTGGTACAATGCTTCCAGCCTGAGCGTATGGGCCGACTTTTCAGGGTGGATCGTCAGCACTTCAGAGGCATGGTACAGGTTAGGAAACGAGTAATCGTCAGCCGCGCCGGCAAAAGCTGAGATGATGTCTTTGCCTATTGCCATATCATACACCCCATCTGCCGGCGTAAACAGTACCTCGTCTTTGTACCTTACCGTACAATCTTCAAGCTGGATAATCAGCAGCTTGCCCTGGATATTGCGAATACCCGTAATGTTGAGCCCCTCTACGTGGATGCCGCTTTCAAACGCAAAAGAAAGGCGTTCGCTGTCGTAAAACTTATACGCTTTCAAATCCACTGGCCCCATGTCTTCGATCGCCAGGTTAATGCTTTTCAACTTGCCGAGGGGTGAGCTAAACCCATTCGGATACGTATCTACGCCGTGACCAATGAGTTCTTTTTCGCGATAAGCCAACGCTGTTGGGCCATCAGTTTCGAAGTAAATAACGTCGCGGTCCTCGTTCAACATCATCCGGTCAAACTTACCCGAGACCTGCAGGCCTGTACTGAGTTCAATCGTGCCCACCATGCCCGATTCGATCAGCTTTTTCAGACCACGGTACCCGCCTTTGCGCAGGCTCATGGTGTTAGCAAACTCTTCGATTACCTGCATCAGGTAAGAAAAGTCAGGGGTGACAAACAACTGCGGCTGGGGTTTGGTGATGTCAAACCCTACATCGGCGGCTTCAATCGAATAAGGCAGTTTGCCCACTTCATCCCGCATACACCAGCGGCTTTCACCGATAGATGAAAGCAAGCCGGCGCCGTAAATTTTGGGGTCATCCATTTCACCGATTAGCCCGTACTCAACGCTCCACCACTGCAAATTTCGGATCTGCGCCATTTCAGAAAACGCAACTTCCATAGCCTGGAGGCGGTCAACTTCTACAGCCGCCTCATCAATTTCAGCTTGACTGATCCCCTCCGCTTCTTTCAAGATGGAGAGTTTGCGCACGGCCTCGTAGAGGTCAATGTCGTGTTTAGACAGAATCGCTTTGGCGCCAACGGCACCAAGCCGGCGCAGGTATTCAGCGTAGTCAGGATTTGCGATAATCGGCGCGTGACCAGCAGCTTCATGAATGATGTCTGGTGCCGGCGTGTATTCGATGTTCTCCAGTTGGCGGATATCCGATTCAATCACTAGCACCTTGTACGCCTGGAATTCCATAAAGGCATTGGGTGGGATAAATCCATCAACAGCAACCGCGGCCCAGCCAATTTCGCGCAAAATGCGGTTCATGCCGTACATGCTTGGGATCTCGAAAAAGAGGCTCATTTCACCGGAATAAGAGTGAAACCCAAGAGCTTGGA
>JBCCIM010000311.1 GCA_039111535.1 Bacteroidota bacterium
AAAAGCAACATCAAGGTCTGCCGCAAGCAACAAGTGACTTTGATCCATCGGCAGATGGTAGCCGGCACCGAGGCGCAGCACGGGCAAAACAACAAACGTCCCCCCCTCCGGCAGCTCCTGGCCAAAATCTTCAAGCTGGCTCAATTCACCCTGATTGATGCTCCAGCTTTGCAGCATGGTAGAAACATCTTGCAGGTTTGCGCCAAGCCGCCATTGCCCGGGTGACCAGGTGACGCCAACATCAAAGCTGTAGCCCCAGGCATCTGCAAAATCACCAATCGAACGCCGAATGACTTTGCCGGTGAGGCCTACGGTAAGGTCTTCATTCAAAGATCTTGCGTAACTGAGCATGAACGCATAATCAGCTGCTGAAATGCGTTCGATAAAGTTTTCAGGGTTGGGTTTGGGCTGGTTCCGCTCAATATCCCACGCATTAAGGGTTACCGGAATGTCATCAACACCGCTTCGGATGATTGTTACCCCAACCGTTGAGGCAGCATTAATAGGGAAAGCTGCGCCGGCGTAATCAAATGACACAGCGCCGGCAAACCGCTCGGCATGCATGTAAGAAATCTGTGGATAGGTAATACCTGCCAGCCCAGCCGGATTCCAGTAGATTGCGCTAACATCACTTACAACGCCAACATGGGTCCCACCCATACCCAGCGCGCGGCCACCAACACCGCCAGCGAGAAAGTCAGCACCATACTTGGCTACCTTCTGTGCCTGTACTGGGGATGTGGTAGAAAACGACACAAGAACGCCGGCAATAAGCAAATAAAGGCCGGATTTGCATGCGGAAAGGAAATGGTTCATAATCACACTGAAGGCCTGTCGTATCGACAAACGGGGTTGATTCTTCGCGATGAATGGAATGTGGTAACTATGGAATCAAAGGCGTGTGTGATAAACGCAAATAAGGGAGCATCTTTATTGAGGTTCGTACCGCGCTGACTTCGTTGCGTTCCCATGGTGCAGTTTATCAAACGGCAACGTTTCAGTACTATTTGCATACGGCGAATGTCTCGTCCTCCAGCTGTACGCACGCAAGCCTGAAGACCGCCCTATCTGCAACACGTTATCTTGCATCTCTTCAAGAACTGTGCCTACAAACCCCATGCAAAATCCCACCCCAAAGTCCACTTCGTGTAGATTGAAAGGCTTGCAACCATCCTAAATGATATTCAAATAGATCCTAAACAGAATCTAAACATCTGGCATCTAGCTTTGGCAATCATCAACAATAAACCAGCCACAGCACTATGCACAGACTACCCTATTCCCGACTGCTTTTTTGCCTTTGTCTGTTAGCGGTCACGGCACCGGCATGTGATTCTGAAGGCGTCAATGAAGAAGAATCAGTAGAACTGGCAGCAGCCTTTGAAGCCTTTGATGCAAACAATGTCACTATCATGCTCGATGGTGACCGGGTCATCGTTGAGAGCAATGGGATGCCCAATCACACCTCACCTTACTGGTCCAATACCACAGAGCGATCTGCCATTGACCCGATGGGTAATACCCTCATAACACCGGCTGCCGCAACCAATCACCCGCTTTTCTCAACACCTGTTGCCACAACATTTGAGCGGATGGCACCGGGAAATATCGACGACTTTAATGGCGCTTATTCTTTAAGTATTCCTGCTAATCCGGTGCAGGCAACCTCGTCATCAGCGACCGGACTTGGCCCCATTGGTATTGCTGTCAGCGGTGCAATGATTTACAACGACCAGGAAGGCCCCAATGTACCCCTGGACAATGCCGTTGGGGGACTCGATTATAACGGCGCACATACGGGCCCACAGAGTTACCACTATCATCTTGAGCCCATTGCCTGGTCCGAAGACGACGATGAACTGATTGGTGTAATGGCGGATGGCTTTTTCCTGTACGGCCGGCGCGAACCCGATGGCACGTATCCGACGGATCTCGACGAATCAGGCGGACACGTTGGTCCAACACCCTATAGTGACGAGGACGTGTACCACTATCATATTCAGAATGAAGTCTATCTGAACCAGTACTACATCCTTTTCCCGGGCAATTATCAGGGCACACCCAATGCGATCAATTAAATCCATCTTTCTGCTTGCCGTGCTGACTGGGGCCGGCCTGGTCATGGCAAGCAGGATCCTCCCTGAGCCTAAAGCATCATTTGTGTCCACAACACCTGTTGCCCGCGTTCAATTTGAAGAACTCGAAAGAGTAAAAACAACAGGAGTCCTGTTTTGGGCAGGCACGCCATTTACCGGGTTTGCCATCCAAACACACAGCAAGGGGCAACTAGCAGAGCAAACGTACTACTACGACGGAAAACGCGATGGGCTCAGTGTGAAGTGGTATCCCAATGGGGTAAAAAGCTTTGAAGCCGGCTACATGCAGAATCGCCGGCATGGCGTCACAAAAAACTGGTGGCCGGATGGCACGTTACGCGCTGAATCCCATTACATCAATGGCGTTGCGCACGGCGTACAACGGCAATGGTACCAGAGCGGTGCGTTGTTCAAGCAGCTCAACATCAGCCACGGCAAAGAAGATGGCCTCCAGCAGGCCTGGCGAGAAAACGGCAAGCTATACGCAAACTATGCGGCGGTTGATGGCAAAATATACGGATTAAAGCGCGCCAACCTGTGCTTTGACCTTGATGGCGAAACCCTGCAAACCAGCAATCAGGTACAGCAATGAACCATAAATCGATTATCTCAAGCTTGGTCTGCCTACTCCTGCTTTGCGCCAGCTGTAACAGTGATGCAAAACTGAAAGAAGCAAAGCGAGCCACTATAAAGCAAGTCAGCAGTGTACCAGCCATGAGTGCACTGCCTTACTACAACGAGGCGAGCTTCACACCCCAGTGGTTCGGCTCGCCGGCTGATGTGCCTCCCGGCTTTCACAGCATCCCCAACTTCACCCTTACCGACCAGCGCGGCAAACGCATTACTGAAGCCACGTTTAAGGATAAGATTTACGTCGCCAACTTCTTCTTCACCGCATGCCCCGGCATCTGCCCCATGACAATGGGCAACATGGCCCGGCTGCAATCAGCTTTTGCGGAAGACGATGACATTTTGCTCCTCTCGCACTCTGTCACCCCACACCAGGACAGCACAGCTGCGCTGCAAGCTTTTGCACAAAAGATGCGTTCACTTGAGGGCAAATGGCACCTTGTGACAGGCGAACGAGCAGAAATCTATACCCTGGGCAAAGAAGCATACTTTGCGGAAGAGGACCTTGGAGAAAAGGGTATGCAGGGTAAAAGGAATGAAGCGTTTCTGCACACCGAGAGTTTTCTATTAATAGGCCAAAATCGACGGATCCGAGGGGTTTACAATGGGATGAATACCGCTTCGGTATCACAACTGATTGCAGATATCCAGATGCTAAAAGATGAGCAAAAGGGATAAAACTTATTCCAACGTGAATAACTCGATTGCACGCTGCTTGCCCCGCAACGCGCATTCACCTACAGAACGCAAGTCCACGTTTGCCATGTTGCCCAGAAGGGCCACTAAATTTTCTGAGATGAGCAGATCCACGCCAATCGTATTACACTGGCCTTGAATACGGGCAGTAGCGTTCAGTACATCGCCTGTAAAAACAATTTCCTTTTTTAGCGCACCAATCTCCCCGGTTGTTACAGTGCCGACGTGCATGCCGGCTTTAAATTCTGGTACCAGCCCAAATTGTGCCTGGTACCAGTCGGCTTTTTTCTCAAGGTCGGCTTTCATCGCCAAAAAGCTTCCTATGCAGTGGTGATTTTTCAACCCCACTTCTACAGGCCACGACACAATCACTTCGTCGCCAACATACTGGTAAACTTCTCCGTCAAAATTTACGATACCGTCCGACAAATCATCGTAGTATGCGCGGAGTAGTTCGTAATAGCGCACGTGCCCTATTTCTTCGGCAATTTTCGTGGAAGACTTCATGTCAGAAAACATAAAGATCCGCGCCTCTTCCCGAGGTGTATGGTATTTGCCGGTAAAAAGATTTTTTAGCACCCTATGCCCCATATGATCGCTGATTTCAGCATAAAACAGGGAGATGCCTAGCATAAAAGCCAACTGCGTAATGGTGCCCAAATGGGTTGTGCTCGGTAGAAACGCTATGTATTTTGCCCATACTTCAGGATCAGCGACGTTGGTCCCCAATTCCAGGCTGGCCGCAATGGGATACGTGATGAGGATTACCACCTCCATCAACAGAAAATAAAACACCGTCTTGCCAATAATCTTGGTAACAAATCGCCGATGCGCAAACCGTTTGTTTATATAAAACAGGTGCGGTGGCAAAGAACCCCGAGCTAGGGGGCTTTGCTGTGGTGTACCGGAACGATGGGCAAGAGTCGCGAAGCCGGCGTCCCCCACCCCAGGCTGCAGGCATAGCCAGTCAAACTGGCCCCCTAAGAACGATACAGTAGAAAAGGAACCTACTGATAAAGTTAAGAAAATGCCTTTGACTGATGATATGAAAGCTGGGGTTGAGTTTATACAATTCTTTTTAGCTCAATCACCTGCTAATCAATATAAAATTAGTACTTACGCTTTCAATCTTACTGTTGATCCTAAAGATAC
>JBCCIM010000312.1 GCA_039111535.1 Bacteroidota bacterium
GCTTGCTTCTGCAGGAGCCACCTGACCACGCAATGGGTATTCCCAGGGCGGCTTATGCTCTGTGACGTAATCGGTACCATGCTCCACATTCCTGCCCCGCTCCAACACAAGGGTTTTCATACCCTTCTCGCACAATTCTTTAGCAGCCCAGCCTCCAGTTATACCTGAGCCAACAACAATGGCATCATACTTCTCTGCAGCGCGGGCTATATAGACATTCTTTTTCATGTATAGCGGGGTTATGTAAAGCCAACATCATTTAAACGCGGTTAAACCCGCCTATGAGATATTGCCTTTTTTCATTTCAGATACAGCGTGATCTACAGCGCGTGCAGTAAGCGCCATGTACGTAATCGATGGATTCTGACAACCAGACGATGTCATGCATGCACCGTCTGTCACATACAGATTAGGTACGTCGTGCGCCTGATTCCATTCATTCAGCACCGAGGTTTTCGGATCGCGTCCCATGCGGGCAGTGCCCATTTCATGGATGCCAAGCCCCACTTCTGCGCCGAGACCACCTTCCGTATAACTATCATAAGTGCTTACATCCCTGTAGCCGGCAGCGTCGAGCATTTCGGCTGCAGATTGTGCCATATCTCTGCGCATGGCAAATTCGTTGGCCCCCCAGGCAGCGTTAATCCGCAAAGCCGGCATGCCCCACTTGTCCGTAACGGCGTCATCGAGGCGCACGTAATTGCCATGGCGCGGCAGGCACTCGCCAAATGCCGTCATACCAATACGCCAGTCCCCTGGCTCGCGCAGTTGTTGCTTCAATTCTGCGCCGAAGCCACGCATATCATTTCCACGCCCCCAGTTCTCGCGCCGTGCGCTGCCCTGGTAGCCGTAGCCACGGACATAGTCTTGGCGGCGGGTTTCGCTGTTAATATTTCTGAAGCGCGGGACGTAAAAGCCTGTTGGACGGTTGCCGTAATAGTAGCGGTCATCAAATCCATCAACCATTGCGTTGGCGCCTACCTTGAAGTGGTGATCCATCAGGTTATGGCCCAACTCACCGCTTGAATTGGCTAGCCCATCAGCAAACCGGTTGCTTTTGGAATTGAGCAGGATCTGCGTACTGCCAAGTGCAGAAGCGCACAGGAAGACCACCTTTGCCTTGAACTCCAGCACTTCGTTGGTCTCTGAATCAACAATGCGTACACCAGTAGCTTTGTCTCTAGTTTCGTCGTATATCACCTGCTGCACAATGCTGTAAGGCCGCAGGGTGAGGTTGCCGGTTGCAACCGCTGCGGGCAGCGTAGAGCTCTGGCTGCTAAAGTACGATCCGGTAGAACATCCTCGGATGCAAGGTCCGCAATAGTGGCATGCAGCACGGCCGGGTAACGCTTCTGTAAGGATAGCTACGCGACCAATGGTCAGGATACGCTCAGGGAAGTTCTTGATAATCTGTTCGCGGAGGTGTTTCTCCACAACGTTGAGCGGCATGCCTGGCTGAAACTGGCCATCGGGCAACTGGGGTAAACCCAATTTTTCGCCGCTGATGCCGGCAAATTTCTCTACGTAATCGTACCATGGCGCAATATCAGCATACCGAATAGGCCAGTCAACGCCATTACCGTCTTTCAGGTTGGCTTCAAAGTCGATGTCGCTCCACCGGTAGCAATGCCGGCCCCACATCAGGGAGCGCCCCCCAACATGGTTACCCCGGATCCAGGTAAACGGCTTATCTTCGATATAGGGGTTTTCCTTATCGTTGATAAACCAGTGCTCAGCTTCAGCCCGGAACTGCCCGGTACGCTTTTGTACGGCATAGTTTGCTTCAGCATTGGCACGGTTATACCTTCCGCGCATATTCAGCTCCCAGGGGGCTTTATGCTCAGTAATGTAATCGGTACTGTGTTCAACAGGCCGGCCCCTTTCGAGCAAAAGCGTTTTAAGGCCTTTTTCCGTTAACTCCTTGGCTGCCCATCCTCCAGAGATGCCTGAACCAACCACAATGGCGTCATAGCCCTCTGTCTCTTGGGAGATGTGTACGTTTTTCCTGGTCATGATTGTGATACTGCAGTTGCCTGGCAGCCAGAAGCTGCACTTGTCCTATTGGGTAAAAAATGATTGGGAAGGCTGTAGCTGGTCATGGCATCCAGGCATGGTGGTACGGATGCGATTGAAATGACAACAGCCCTTTCAAGGAGAAGATCGGACGTACTCAGACAAGCGACTTAAGGCTTGCCCGGCAACACAGGATCGGGCTAATAAACCTTCAACCTGTAACCTTCAACCTTCAACAACAAATAAACCAAGATTTATTTGTCTATAATCAAGAGTATGCGCGTCCAATTTCTTCGTAAGGGACATCACCGCGGTATTCACCAGCCGTGTGCACATACTTCAACTCCTGTGAAGCACCAATTTCGGAGGTATAATAGCCCAAAAGCGTCAATTGCTTGATCATGCTGAAGAAAGGGGTCTGGTCGCCGCTGGCGTCAGACAACGCAGCGTCTTCCATTTCGGTTAGGATGGCAACCTGCTGTTCTTCGGTGTTGTCTACAAACGTAGCACCGTTGATAGATTGTGCAACGCTATCAATCTCACCAAGCCCCGCGAGGAAATGGTCCCGATCGGCTACATCAAACCATTCGGTTAACATCAGGTCAGCAAATTCATGTACACGTGCTGCCCGTGCGCCCGGCGTATCCGTTTCGGGGATGATCAACTCAGAAATGGTGGCAACCAACTCCCCCTGCGTAGCGGACAACGTTTGGTAGGTATAGCCGCCAGCTGCCGGTGCCTGGCAACCGGACAGTATGCCGGATGCTACCGAAAGAGATACGGTGCCTCCCATCAAAAAACCAACGCGCTTTAACGCTTCACGACGATCCATTAGCTTAGCTCATTGTTTATAAACAGAATCATGAAACTCATAAACAAGACATAAAAAGACCCCACGATATCGCTAACGTGGGGTCTTTTTGAAGTCTGGTCAAAATCAGGCTGCGGCGCCTTCTTTCTCATCTGTGGCTACCAGCTTCTCAGCTTTGTAACCACCCGACCTCCGATCCTGGAAGAACAGGAAGCCAAAGACCACAATCAGGATAATGCCAAATGGCGCGAGCGTTTCGAAAGACGTCTTTCCGCCATAGTTTTCAGCGGGCCCCAGAATGGCCGCAGCAGCAGCTTTGGCATCTGAATCGATATCTGCACCTGAAACTGCGCGCAGCGCCTGCGCTGTAGCACCAGCCGGCAACGCGCCGTCAGCTTCATAAGCAGCAGTCACTTCATTCACAGAGCTGATTACAGCTTCAAGATCTTCCTGCAGCACGCCGGCTGTTGCAGCAACTGCTGGCCACTCATCCTGAACCGTCTGGAAAACTTCCATCGCGGCAGGTGCCTGAATTTGGGTATGCCCTTCGATATCTGCAATGTTGCCCAACCACGGCGTTACAAGGAAAGAAGCAAGCATCCCTACAGCGCCCATTGCGCCAAGGCCAAGCGCCCCACTCTTCGGATTCCGCTCAGATACAAACCCGAGCATGGTTGGCCAGAAGAGTGCGATACCCGTTGCCCAAACGGCAGCGGTGAGGAAATACATCAGCGTAGAATCAGCCTGGCTAAACAGGTAGAGTCCGATGGTAGCCAGAATAGAGCCACCAAAGAGTACACCGGTTGGTGTGAGGGCTTTGAGAATAGGGCCGGCGACAAGTCGCAGGGTACCCATAATTCCGAATATAAAGCCAAAGACCAGAATCCCGTCAACCCCGCCAGACTGCAGCACTGGCGGTACCCAGGTGCTTGGTGGAAGCTCCATCGACGCGGTAATAAGCATCATCGGAAGCATTATCAACATGATCGGTGAAAAAGTAGCTTTAAGCGACTCGGCAAAACTTACACCGGCACTTGCACCTTCCGTTGGAGGGTAATCGGAGAAGAGCATCATAATGCCGTATGCAATAGCCGGCACCAGAATCAGGGCGGTGTATCCGCGCCATTCGCCATCTCCAATAAAGGCGCTCATCACAAAGGTGGTGAGCAAGGCCGCTATGAGGTTACCATACGGAAACCACATATGAAACAGGTTGAGCTTGGCCGACTTGTCGTCCGGATAAAGCGCTGCAACAAGTGGGTTACAGCCGGCTTCTACAAGTCCTGCGCCGAGGCCAGCAAATAGCGAACCCGCTACCGCCATCCCGAAACTGCCTGCAAATAGCAGGAGCAAGGCCCCGACAACGTGGCCTACAAACGCAAACCGGACAATCCAGCGCATTCCGATGGTGTCACAGAACGGCGCAAAAAGAACCTGAGAAACGGTGAATCCGATAAAGAATACACCGGTAAACAGCCCCAACTGCGCGTTTGTAACGTTGAATTCCTGTTTTACGCTGAATGCGATAGATGCAATCACCGTAAAGGCAAATGCTGTGGTAAGCAGTGCCAGGCAACTGCCCCAAAACAGTTTTTGCCGGTTAATGCCTGCGTTACTAGTACTCATTTGGTTACTCCTCCTTCAATTGAACAATTGCCAAACTGGACACAAAAAAGGGCTTCCTGAAGAC
>JBCCIM010000313.1 GCA_039111535.1 Bacteroidota bacterium
GAACTTTTATGTGTGCAATACATGTGTTCCTGTGTGTGATTGGAAGCGGTGGATTACCATCAAAACTGTTTAATCGAGATCAAGTTGCGGAAATAAAATATGGACGACCGCATCATCATCCGGGGAGCTCGCGAACACAACCTCCAGAACATCGATCTGGACATCCCGCGCAACCAACTTGTTGTTATAACGGGCCTTTCGGGTTCAGGCAAATCGAGTCTGGCATTTGATACTATTTATGCTGAGGGGCAACGCCGGTACATGGAAAGCCTGAGTGCTTATGCACGTCAGTTTCTGGGTATGATGGAGCGCCCTGACCTTGATTTTATCGATGGGCTGTCTCCAGTTATTTCGATTGAGCAAAAGACAGTCAGTCGCAATCCGCGGTCTACGGTTGGCACCGTCACAGAAATATATGATTTCCTGCGACTGTTGTACGCCCGCGCGGCAAAGGCCTATTCCTACCTGTCCGGAGAGGAAATGCGCAAGCAGTCAGACGATGAGATTATTGACCGTATTGCTGCTTTTGAACCAGACCTGCGCGTCATTCTGCTGGCGCCAGTGATCAAGGGCCGCAAGGGGCACTACCGCGAACTGTTCGAGCAGATTGCCAAACAAGGGTTCACCCGGGTGCGTACCGACGGGGAAGTGCGCGAGATCGTGAAAGGCATGAAGCTCGATCGGTATAAGACCCATGACATTGAGGTGGTGATTGATCGGCTGGTGATGAAGGAGGATATGCGGAGCCGCATTAGCCAGTCTGTTGAAGTTGGGCTGGAGATGGGGAACGGCACCATCATCGCTGCCATCGAGCGCAACAAGGGATGGGAAGACCGCCTGTTCAGCCGGCATCTGTACGCAGAGAATGACGGCATTTCGTACGACGACCCATCCCCCAACTCGTTTTCGTTCAACTCGCCTTATGGGGCGTGTTCAGAATGCAATGGGCTTGGCAGTAAAAGAGAACTGGATCCGTTGCTCATTATCCCCGACGACAGAAAGACCATTGCTGAAGGTGCCATCCAGCCGCTCGGGAAACCGCGTGATATCTGGATCTTCAGCCAGCTGCGCGCAGTGGCCAGCGTTTATGGGTTTGATTTCGAAACCCCTTTCAAAAAGCTGACGGATATTCAACGCGCCGTTATTATGGAAGGCGCCGGCGATCAGCAGTTTGACATTACCTACAAGTACAAAAATCGGGAAGTAAACTACAAACACCGCTTTGGTGGGGTGAATCAGCACATCTGGCATACGTACAGCAATACCTCCTCTTCCTCTTCCCGGAAATGGGCTGAAGCGTACATGCGCGAAATGGCCTGCAGCGAATGTGGTGGTGGCCGGCTGCGCAAAGAAAGCCTGGCATACCGCATCGGCGAGAAAAATATTGCTGAACTGGTCGAGATGGACCTGTCCTCTTTGCGGGCCTTTTTTCAAGACCTGCAACTTACCGAGCGGCAGTGGATCATCGCGCGCCCCATCGTAAAAGAGATTCGTGAGCGGCTCGACTTTCTGATCAATGTAGGCGTCGGCTACCTGAGCCTAGATCGCTCAGCCCGGACGTTATCTGGCGGCGAAAGCCAGCGCATTCGATTGGCTACACAAATTGGCACCCAACTCGTTGGTGTACTTTACATCCTGGATGAGCCCAGTATCGGACTGCATCCGCGGGACAATGACAAGTTGATTGCCTCGCTTCGACAACTGCGCGACATGGGCAACTCCGTACTCGTTGTTGAGCACGACCGCGAAATGATCGAGACGGCTGATTTTGTAATTGACCTGGGGCCGGGTGCTGGCGAATATGGCGGACACGTTATCGGCGAGCACGCACCCGAAAAGCTGCCACTCAAAAGAAACGGCCATGAAAGCCTTACTGCAGCCTATTTAACAGGCAAGAAGGGCATCACATTGCCAGCAAAGCGGAATTCGGGCAATGGGCATCAACTGGTGCTCAAAGGAGCTTCCGGACATAATCTAAAAAAAGATACCCTGACCTTGCCGCTCGGCACCTTTACCTGCGTAACGGGGGTATCTGGCTCCGGCAAGTCGTCGTTGATAAATCAGACACTCTACCGGATCCTGGCGAATCATTTTCACAACGCAAAGCGGGTCCCGCTGGCGTACGATACCATTGAAGGGCTTGACCATATTGATAAGGTAATCGATATCGACCAAAGTCCCATTGGCCGGACGCCACGCTCAAACCCTGCTACGTACACAGGGCTGTTCTCGCATATCAGAGACTTGTTTACCCAACTGCCTGAATCCAAAATCAGGGGATATAAACCAGGGCGATTCTCTTTTAATGTGAAAGGCGGGCGCTGTGAAGCGTGCAAGGGTGCCGGAATTGTAAAGCTGGAAATGAATTTCCTGCCGGATGTATACGTGGAGTGTGAGACCTGTAAAGCAAGGCGCTACAATACGGAAACGCTGGAAGTACGCTTTAAAGGGAAATCTATTGCTGATGTGCTTGAAATGCCGGTATCTGAGGCGCTGGAGTTTTTCGAGAACGTCCCCCGTATTGAACGAAAATTACGGACGTTGAATTCCGTTGGCCTTGGATACATCCGTCTTGGGCAGCAAGCGACAACGTTGTCTGGAGGAGAGGCGCAGCGCGTGAAACTCTCCAAAGAACTTTCGCGGCCCGGTACAGGGAAAACGCTGTACATCCTGGATGAGCCAACGACAGGATTGCACTTTGAAGATATCCGGCACCTGCTGAATGTGCTCCGGGCGCTTGTTCAGAAGGGCAATACAGTGCTTGTTATTGAACACAACATGGATGTGGTCAAGGTGGCTGATCACGTCATCGATCTTGGCCCAACTGGGGGCGCTGCCGGCGGATATATTCTCAGCGCCGGCACACCTGAAGAAGTAGCTGCGGCAGATACTTCAACGTCTGTCTATCTCCGAGAAGAGTTGACGCGCTCTGACGTTGAAAAGGCAACGGACGCGGAGCAGCTAGATCTTGAGGCGCTGGCCGGCGACGCAGATGAAGTAGAAGAAGAAGAGCCTGAGCCAGAGGAGGAAGAGGCGTTGGTCGAAAAAGAGTAAAAGACTCCCCTGAATACAAATTAAAAGGGCCTTATCCGCATTGCGGGTAAGGCCCTTTTGGTACAGTTCTTTTGGGGTAGAATAAGCTTATGCAGCTTGCTTCTGTCCGGCCATGGCATTTTTGACCATACTGACGATTGTCATCAGCACGCCGCCGCCTACAGCAGAACCAGCGATGTTGGCAATCAGGCCGCCTTCGCCGCCCAGCATACCTACCAATTCGAGAAGCTGCATGCCGCCGGCGCCACCTAGAATACCAACAACGGTATTCCAAAGTGTACCCAGGCTGAATTTCTTCATTAACATGCCTGCCAGGTTACCGCCCACGCCGCCACTAATCAAACTTGCAATTAAACCTTCTAACATGGTTTAATCCTCCTTATTAGTGAATAATAAAAAATGCGCTACGTCAAGGTCGAGGGGACACAACGATGGTGGGTCGATGCAACTAAACCAAGACCGCATTTCCAGGCTACATAGACCATTTGGCCCGTGTAAATCCTGTTAACAGTATAACAGCAACCTGCTTTTAGATGCAAATGTAGATCAGTTGAATATGCGTAAATATATGTTTATTAAAAGTTTATGTGTATGCTTTTTTCTGATTTTTGATGTGTAGAAACAGGCAGCTAGGGCCATTTTAGCTTCTTTTTTAGTAAGCGGAATGACAATTTGAAAGGGCTTTTTTCAGGCGTATTCGATGGTCCTGTTTTTTGAGTTAGGGCCGATTCTTAAGGGTTTGAGAGAAGTAACGATACCCCATATATAATGAATGCTTAGATAAGCTGGTTATGTACCAGAAGAGATAGATGGTTGCCCATCAAGCGCCATAGCTGTGCTGCTAATGCGCCAAAAGTAACGCCAGGAATACTGTAACCGTGAGGAAGGAATAGAGGAAACAGGCTTATCATTGTGCATCCGTTTCATTGCTTGTGCTGTCGGTGAATTCCCCCGCAGCGTTTATCGCTTTTAGTCTGTCGTTTTTTGCCTGTTTTGAACCCTCCCTTCCTAACTTGGCCCTGAGTGCCGGCCAAAGAACATACATTATGTCTGCTGTTGCTTCGATTAATCACCTTGCACGCAAGGAGATCCTCAATTTCGCCTCTGTCAACAAGTCCGTTTCCAGTTCCATGCAGCGCCTGCTGCACACAGCTGCGCGTGCGCTTACGGTACCTGCCGCTTTCTCTGCCATATTTGATGAGCAAGGTGAACTGAAAGTCCACACCTGGTATGGCTTTGATGCCTCTGCTTCACCGGAGAGTAGTTTTCTGGATGCCTCTCTGATTCTGGTAGATGATTTTAAAATTATCAGCGACACGACAAAGCACCCAACATTTGCCAATGATGTGTGGGTGACCAATGGCGGGGTACGGTTTTTTGCAGCGTTTCCTATTTGTACCTCTTCGAAGGCACTCATCGGTATGTTCTGCGTGCTGGATA
>JBCCIM010000314.1 GCA_039111535.1 Bacteroidota bacterium
GGCATGCGCGACATGCATCAAGATTTTTGCCGGCATCCATACCATCAGCTTTGAAGGCTGCAAATTCCCAGTTTCCATTGCTGAGCTCAGCGACATACCCTTCGCCCCAGTCTTCTTCGCGCTGCATCACAGCAATGAGTGCAAGGTCGCCTTTGATACGGCGCCCGAGGGTCGACGTGAGAATCTCACCTTTGTCATTCTTTTTAGCTTTGTACACTTCAGCAACAAGAACTGAACCAAATGGCAGTTTACCCTCATCATCTGGCCCCTGCATTGCGACATCGTTAGCAAACAACCGAATGACTTGATCCGGATTCATGGTGCGATCGAGGCTAAGGTAGTTGGTGTACGTCTCAGCATAGCCTTCAGGAAAGGCGATCTCTGACGATGCTGGCCGTTTTATATCGTGTTGAGCGAACAGCCCAAACAAGAGCGAAAGGCTGCCGGCAAGGGGGAGTAAAATTCGCATCGTTTTTCTCGCAATTAGATCAAAAAAGGAAATACAGCGTGAAACCACACACAACATGAAAAATGTAATACACTTATTTTGTAATGTCAATGTATTACTAATTGTTCTGTACTATACCTGGTGCCTTCAACACCTGTTTCAATTGATGGATACTGCCCGAAAAATCACAAACCTGCTGAACCGCAAAGCCGCCACGGTGACTGAGCTCGCTGTGGCTCTTGGGATTTCACGTAATTCAGCGCACCTGCAAGTCACCAAACTTGAGACCGCCGGCTTTATTGAGAAATTCCTCGCTGAAAACAAGAGCGGTGTTGGCAAGCCGGCACATCACTACCGGGTTAAACCTGGCAGTGAGGATGCCTTCTCTTCTGCATACAAAACGATCATGGTGGGCATGATTGAAATTCTCGGTACAGAACTCCCCGAGACATTACGGGTCAACATCCTGGAGCATACGGGTAAACTCCTCGCAAAGACCGCCGGCCTCACGCCCACCGGCGATGTGGATGCAGATACACAGCGCGCTGTTGAAGTTGTCAATTCCATGGGCGCTATTGCAGAAATGCAAAACCAGGATGACAGCGTAGCAATCAACTGCCACAGTTGCCCGGTTGCTTCGCTTGTGCATAAAGATCCCCTGGTTTGCAACCTTGTGGCAGCCTATTTCGCTGAAGCAACAGGCAACCAGGCAACGGTGCAGTGCCAGCATGGACGTACAGTGATTTGCGGATTTGCCGTTGAAAAGCCGGATGCCTGAAACTGGACCATGCTTAAGGCACGACTAGGCCTAAAACTGGACGATGGTTGTCGACGCGCCCGCCAATGCCTAACTTCCGTAACAGACGGGCCAGATAGATCCAGATGATTAAAATAGACCGCAAAGCCGGCACTTCTGTTACCGACCAGGTAGTTGAGCAATTACGCTATCTGATTGCCAGCAGTTACTATAAGATGAATGAAACGCTGCCTCCTACGCGCAAGCTGGCGGAGCAGGTGGGTATTTCATTTCATACCGTACGTAAAGCCTACCAGCTGCTTGTTGATGAAGGCATCCTGGAGGTCCAACAAGGCAGTGGCTATCGCGTGACTGCGCGGACGCCGCTTAGCAACGAAGAGCGACTCGAAAAAGGTGCTGATATTGTTCAAAAAATGCTGCTGCAGCTTGTAGGGCTCGGGCTCGAAGAAGGTGAGATTGAATACCTCGTTCAGGAGCAGTTGGCCATGCTCGATCTGGGTTCGGAAAACCTGAAACTGGTTTATGTGGCGCCGTACGCCGAAATGGGTATGCAGTGCGCAGAGCACATCAACAATACTTTGCAAGTGAATGTCGAGACGTCTACGCTCCCTCTGGTAGATTCGATACAGGATGCCGATATGATATTCTGCCCGGCTCCGATGGTAAAACAGTTGAACGAGCAATTCCCGAGAATCGACACGATGGGCATTGTCTCGTACCTGTCACCCGAAGCCCTCGACCGCATTGCGCGCCTTTTGAGTCATGAAACGCTGGGCCTCGTGACCTACCATGCCCATTCCATTCCCCATCTTATGTCAGCTATCCAGCAGCAAACAGGATTTGGCGGGCAGATTTTTGGTGCATCACTGGAAGACGGCGCAACGCATATACCGGAATTCATCAAGCAGGTAGACATGGTTGTGTATACGCCACTGAGCCGGCGGCGCATGCTACCGTATACAAAGCAGGGTAAGCCAGCTTACATCATTTCGCACCGCGTTAGCAAAGAGTCACTAGAGGCAATTCAGCGCATTATCCCTGCGCTGTAGCGGATTTGTTATAGCCAGCACTCCAATATTGTCAATCGTGCTACTCCGGTGTAATTTGCTCTGCCTGCCCATCGCCTCCACCTTCGATATCTGGTGGCCTTACTTCTACGACAGGCACTTCCTCTTCTGCTTCAAGCTCAGCTGCCGCTTCGGCTTCAGCTTGTCCCGGATATTTTACGCGTCCATGGTGAATGCCAAGGAGCATTTCCAGAAACGTCTCCTTTATTTTATAGAGATCGTTGAAGGTGAGGTCAGTTTCGTCTAGCTGGCCGTCGTTTACGCGCGATTTGAAAATGCCCTCTACCATGGATTCTAACCGCTTGTGCGTAGGCTCACTGATGCTGCGGCTGGCGGCTTCAACCGAATCGGCCAACATCAGGATGCCAGCTTCACGAGAGTTTGGACGCGGGCCCGGATACCTGAATTCTGATTCAAGCACATCAGACTGCTCATCCGTGTTATCTGCCTGGGCTTTGCGGTAGAAATATTCGATAAGCGATGTGCCGTGGTGCATTGGGATGAACTCCAGCACCCGGTTCGGCAGGTTGTAATTTTTACCAATCTCCAATCCTTCTTTCACATGGCTCGCAATGATGAGAGCACTCATGCGGGGCTTCAAGTGGTCGTGCGGGTTGCCGCCGGCGCGCTGATTCTCCACAAAATACTCGGGCTTGATCATCTTACCCACATCATGATACAACGCCCCTACCCTTGCCAGCAACGCATTGGCGCCAATGGCATCAGCTGCAGCCTCCGCCAGGTTAGCAACCTGCAGCGTATGGTTAAACGTACCCGGTGCCCGCAAGCTAAGCTCTTTGAGCAACGGTCGGTTCGTATCAGAAAGCTCCAGTAACGTCAGGTCGGTTGTGATATCAAACGCACGTTCAAAAACCCACAAGAGCGGCACCACAACAATCACCTGCGCTGCGTTTATCATTGCCCGGCCAAAGTCGTTGCTCCAGAGTTCAATCGGAACGTCGTACAACAGCCAGCTTGCGCCCAGGACTACCGCGTACCCAATTGCTACAGCCGCAGCAGAAAGGAAAATTTGGCCCCGGTTTTTGATATCGCGTACGCTGAAAATGCCGAGGGTGCCGGCAAAGATTGTGGCAAACGTATACTCAAAATCGTAGTTCAGGAAATGCCCGCCGATAAATGCAAGCGTCCATAATCCAAACAACGCAACGCGTGAATCAAACATTACTGTCATCATGAGCGGAATGACAGCTACCGGCACAGCGTACATGCCGGCCCACGGGTAACGAATTGCAATGGCAAACGAGCCGATGATCCCAATAAATAGCAGCGCGATGAGCAAGATGTGTTTATTGTTGTCGAACACCCGCCTTCGCAGTACAAAAAGATAGAGGAAGAAAATCAGCAGGGTAGCCAATGCCAGGGTAAACTGACCGAGGGCTACTTTCCATTGCAACTGATTGCCGCTGCGTTCTTGTTGCTCGCGACCGAGCGAATCGAGCCGGCGTTTAATTTCTTCGGTGACTATTTCGCCATTGTTTACAATCACGCTGGCGGCCGGCACCATCCCACGGGTTGGCGAAATGCGCTCCTCTTTCCTGCGCCACTCCCTGTAAGTTTCAGCCCGCATAAACGAGAGGGAATGCTGAAAAATAGCCCTAAAAAACGCAGCGCCGAGCTTGGCACGCTGGGGATCATCAGCAAACATACTTGTATAGCGATCCTGCGCAAAGACAAACGCCTCATCCAGTCCGAACAGGTTTGCTTTGTTCTTGCGCACCACAATCGACTCATCGTCACGGCGGATGGAGATTTCGTCCGTATATATGCTGTCGAGTTGAATATCAAGAATCCCAACGTTCAACAACTGCGTTCCGATACTCCAGGCTTCCTGCAAGAGTACCTCATCCAACCGGGGTTCATCAGCCAGTTGCACACGCCGAAGAGAGTCAGCAAATTCACGCTCATGATATGAGGCGATAAGGAAATTCCATTGCTGCTGCGTAAGGCGGAGCAGCGCCGTGCGTTTCAAATCAACGATGTTGAGCGAATCTTGCGTGGCCCAGGCCAGGCTATCTACAGCCAAATTCTCCTGGTATCGTTTGTAGACTTCAAAAACACGGTCCAGCTGGTTCGAAACGGTGTCGCGTTTCGCCATCATTTTCGGCTTGGCATCAACCA
>JBCCIM010000315.1 GCA_039111535.1 Bacteroidota bacterium
CTTCCGCATTGCTTACATGAATCATTAATTGTTTTTCGTTTTACTTCGCCTTTCGCATTCTACTTCTTGTAGTGAAAGCGGGCTTGCAAGAAAATGATTTGCTTTTCCTCAACGATATAAACCAGCCGGTCTTGTTTGGTTATACGACGTGACCAAATACCCGGCCCCAAGTGTTTCAATGCTTCCGGTTTGCCTATCCCATTAAAGGGATCTCGCATGACGGCTTCAATCAAATCGAGTACGCGCAATGCTGTCTTACGATTGGTCTTTACCCAAAGTTGAATATCCTCTCTGCAATGGGGAGCAAAGACCGCGTTGCGATCTCTTTTACTTGTCATCAACCAGTCCCAGCGCTTCTCTGAATGCCTCTACGCTCTGCGGCTTGCCTTCTTCTCCTCTCGCCCACTCAATAGATTCAAGCAGGCGGCTTGCATTCTCCGGCGTACTGAGCAGATAAAGCGTTTCCTGCAACGACGACAAATCATCCGCAGGTAACACAGCAAGATCCTCTTTCCCCCGACGTTTCAGGATAACCGTCTCGCGATCTGCAATAATCCTGTCCCATAATTTGGCCAGATTCTGTCGGGCATCGCTGTAAGAAATAGTGCTCATATCCAAACCTGTACAATATTGTTGTACAACTCAATACAATGATCGGTCAACCAGGTTTCAATCTATATAAACTTCTCGATCAAAATACTTTCAGGATTTGCTTCGCAATCCCCTTATCTACCACAGATAAAGCAACGACAGCACATGCCCTGGTCCGTCAAAACCGTCGTCGAAAGGCATAAACGCGTAATCAAACAAGAAGCCGTTGGAGCCGAGGCCGCCGCCGATGGTGATGCCGCGCAGGGCGTCGTTGGTTACGTAGCCGGCGCGTACCGTAACAAGCTCAACCACTTCTGCGGCCAATCCCAGGTGGTAACGGGTTGTTTCTGATGGGAAAATGTGTGAGACTTCGCCGGTTACAAATGCGTTGAGCAGCACGGTGCCATCAGCCATTGCCAGTACACGGAAGGGATACAGTGATACACCGGCACGCAACGTCCGAGGCAATTCAGTCGCCACTTCCGCCAGGTCGCTCATCTCACCCACATTCTGTAACGCCACACCTACCTTTACACCGTCGCGCAGCAGGTCTGCCTGCATGCCAAAATCAAATGCATAGCCCGTGGCGGAATTGGTAAAAATCCGCTCGGAGAGGTACTTCACCGTTGTGCCCAGGCGAACAGGCCCAAAAGATCTTCCATAGGATGCACCAACACTCACAAACTGCGCATCAAATACACCATCTGGACTGCCCGGGTTTTCGCGGGCTTCGAGGTCGCCGCTGTCGAGCGCTGTCAGAAAAAGGCCAACCCCACCGTTATTCCCTGAGCTAAACCGGGCGGCAAGCGAGTAGGTGCGGGTTTGGGCTACCCAGATATGATGGGACAACCCGGCCGAATTTGACTTTGCTGCTGCAAGGCCGGCGGGATTCCAGTACGTAGAAAACGCATCATCACTGTTTGAAACCTGCGCATCCCCCATCGCGCCGGCAGCCGCATTGGTACCGATGCGCAGAAACGCCAATCCACTGTCCTGCCCTTTCGCCTCGCCGGCGAGCAGTAGCACTAAAATGAGGAATAGAGATTGCTTCATAATGCACAGGAAAACATGGATGGGTATTGATACGGGTTTGTCAGGACATACCCAAACGAGCTAAAGAAACAGTCGTAACGTCAACACGTGCATGGTGCCCGTTCCATAAGGTTCGAGCGCAAACGCGTATTCAAACCAGGCTGACAGGCTGCCCAATGGTTGCGCCAGCATAAACCCTGCTGTTGGCCGGATGCCCCCATCGGTGTCTCCGATGCGGTCTACGCCGCCACGCAAGACAAACTGCTCTGCCAGCTTGTATTCACCGCCAATCCGGAAGAGGTTTTGCTGCAGCTGTAATTCGTTGGTTTGAACCACTTCAACCGGCTCCAGCCCCACTTCTTCGACAAGCCGGGTGCGGTATTCAAAGGTACTCACGCGCGACTCGTACTCTGCAACGACGCTCGCCCGACCACCAGCAAGTGCATACTTGCCACCAATCCGCAAACGCGTCGGAAAATTGTCTGATGTACTTTTGCCACCATCCGAGAGCACACCCGAGGTGTCCCACAGGTATTTGGCAAGCAAATCGTCTGCAACAACACCAATGCGCAGGTCGCGGGTTACCTGGATTGTTAATCCGACGTCGAGGCCGGCGCTGTTTACAGGTTCGAGGTCGGCCAGGTAGTCTGCCCGAAAAACCTGGAGTCCCAGGCCGATGCTTGCGCGTTGGCCGAGTTTGAGGCCAAAGGCCAGAAAAACGGCGTACTCATCGGTACTCAGCGTTTCGGTATGGTACCCACTGCTGGAACGGCCATCAATGTTGCTTACGCCGGCATGGATCAGCCCGATAGCAACACCGGCACTTGGCGGCAGCGCCGAAGCAAACTGCAACGTTTGTAGCTCCCGATCAAAAGTCATGAAGGCAACTGAAGCCTGGAGATTCTGCCGCGTCGCAAACGGTGCCAGGGCCGGATTGTAATAAGGGCTCGTGTTACCGCCCGTATCTGCAATCAGTGCATTGCTCATGGCCATGCCGCGCGCGCCAAATCCGAGGCGGGCGAATGAGCCGGCAGCCTGCCCGGCAGCTGTATCAACAAACAGCATACAAAGCAATAGCGCGAAGATGCCTGCTTGCGGGCGCACCTGCGAGGTATTTTTAAACATATCCATCATTATTCAATCACCAGGATTTTACCTCTGAAGGCGTCACTGCCCGCTTCAACAACATAGAAATACGGTCCGTTGGCGACCCGGAGTCCGTTTTTGTCTCGGCCATCCCACACGGTTTCCCGGACGCCTGCGCCGGCGCCGTTTTCGTGCAGATCGCGCACGAGGTTCATCCCAAAATCAAAAATTCTGACGCGTACGTCGCGCTGGTCCGACAGCTCATAGCGAATCCGCGTTAGCCGATCAGCAAAAGGAGAGAACGGATTCGGATAGGCAAAGGAAGCCACATCCGGAATTGCGTCGGTTGGGTTGTCGGTATTGACTGGCACCTCAACCCGGAATATGCGCCACGTTTCTGCGTTATCCGAGCTTTTGAACAATCCATCGGTTGTGCCAACCCATAGATCACCGTTAGCTGTGACGGCTACGGAGTTTACTTCAACATCAGGTGGCACAAACCGGTCTGGCTGTGTGGGATCGAAGAAATCACGTACTGTGCGCCAGGAGTCCCCGCCATCCTTAGTGATGAACAATCCATTTTCGCCGGCGACGTAAACGGTATCTCCTTTAAACGCGAAGTCGAATACACGCTCATCTCGCAATACCTGCTCAAAGGTCTCACCGCCATCACGGGTTACGGTAACCCCAAAACGCTGCCGTGGGCCGGTGCCATCGCTGCCATCCCATGAAGCCATCCAAATGGGGTTTCTGCGCCCGGCCAATGGTTGCTCCTCAATAGAAATGACCCAATTGCCCGTCAGGGTTTGCGACGTGCCGTCAAAACCAAAGCGCGACCATGCACGCTCGCCGCTCGGTGTGATGTCATCCGGTGTTGACCGGTTTACGCCGGCTACCGTGCCGGCCCAAACGGTGCCTGTTTCATCCACCAATACACTAAAGCCGAGGTAGTTGAAGAAGCCCAGTAATCCACGACGCGGCTCAATTCTGAAATCATAGAGGGTATCCGGATGAATGCTGTCCAGCGAATCAGGGGGCAACACCACCCGATTCCAGTTGCGGCCACCATCTGTAGAATGCCGAATGCCACTTGCCCAGCCGGCCATCCAGACTTCATCCCGAACCGGATCGTAATCTACATCAAAAGGAGGGCTTTGCTGCGGAACAATAACCGGCAGTGCGCTCAGGGTTGAGACGCCATACGTTTCGGTATCATTTTCTCCACCGTCGAGTTGCGGGAAGCGGTATTGAAAGGTGGCGCCGCCATCTTCAGAAACCAAAAAACCTGCCGCAGAAGCTACGTTGTTTGAGCCTTCTCGGCTGCTAAAGCCAAGGCCGGCCCAAATCGTTTCACCTTCTACATCAATAGAGAATACGGTATTGCGTGAGCCAAAAAGTGAGTCAGCATCAGCAACAAACCAGGTATTGCCGCCATCAGCAGTCAGGTTAAGGAATGAGCCTACCCACAGCGAATCACCTTCGGCGTGCAGGTTGGCGGTACTGTTTCGGGAGATGGTTGGTACCCCGGTTGCTTCGAGGCTGGGCACCTGGGCCCAGGCCATTGCGGGAAGCATCAACAGGAGCATACAGAGCAACAGTGCCCGTTCACCCGAAGAACGAATATATAAACGCATGTTATTCGATGGTAATATCTACGGTAACCACTTCGCTTCGC
>JBCCIM010000316.1 GCA_039111535.1 Bacteroidota bacterium
ACGGCAGGCCCCACACGACAGGTGTTACTGCTATCGGTTGATGTCATGTAAAGCAATACAACAACGCTGCCATTTCTCGCTGTAGTACAGCCCCGGTAAATGCCCTGCTTCTGTACGTTTGTTATAGAGGTATATCGGTTAGAAAAGATGCCGCAATAAATTGGCTGCATTAAATTGATATCCAGGGGCGGATCATATCTGGCCTGCATTGCTTATCTTCTGCCAGCATAACCGCTGCGTGATGTTGTATGTATTTAATCAGGGTTTAAAAGATGAAGTTGACGTTTTGGGGAGCAGCCAGGACTGTAACCGGATCCAAGCACTTGTTGACGCTCGACAACGGGAAAACCATGTTGATGGATTGCGGGCTATTTCAGGGTCGCCGGAGCGAGTCGCGAGAGCGCAACGAACGCTTCGGGTTTGATCCTGCGGCGCTAGATGTGGTATTGTTGTCACATGCACACATCGATCATGCCGGCCTGCTGCCCAAATTGTACCGCGAAGGATTCCGGGGGCGGGTATATGCTACCCACGCTACATACGATCTGGCAACCCTCTTGCTTTACGATAGTGCGCATATCCAGCAGAAAGACATCCGTTTTGTAAACAAAATCCGCAAGCGCAAAGGCAAGCCGGCCGTTGAGCCCCTGTACGACGAAGAGGATGTAGAAGGTATTCTGTCGTTGTTTGTCGGCGTTTCCTATGGCCAGCCGTTTAGTCCCGTTGAAGGCGTCTCTGTTGTTTACCGCGATGCCGGCCACATTCTGGGATCTGCCACGATGGTGCTTACCATCCAGGAAGCTGGCCGAACAACCCGGCTTGGCTTCACGGGAGACGTCGGATCACCCAATCGCCCAATCCTGCGTGATCCGCAGGTGATGGATGATTGTGATTACCTCATCTGTGAGTCGACCTACGGCGGCAAGGAGCATCTGCCACCAGACGAAACGAAGCAGGCTTTAGGAGAATTGATCCGAAAAACGGCTGCTCGCGGCGGGAAAGTTATCATCCCGGCATTCTCTGTAGGGCGGACCCAGGAAATTGTTTATTCGCTCGACCAGTTGTGGAATGAAGGAGAGCTGCCCCAAATTCCAGTGTATGTAGATAGCCCTCTCGCCGTAAATGCTACCGGCGTGTTTCTCTCGCATCCAGAATGTTTCGACCGGGACTTGCTAGAATACATGCGCACAGACGACAATCCGTTTGGATTCGAAAAACTGCAATACGTACGTAAAGTTGAGCGTTCCAAAGCGCTAAATGGGACGTCCCTTCCGATGGTTATTATATCTGCTTCAGGCATGTGTGAAGCCGGCCGGATTTTGCATCACTTGCGCAACAACATCGAAGACCCACGCAATACTGTGCTCATGGTGGGCTATTGCGCAGACCACACACTCGGCAAGCGTCTTATTGAAAAACGACCCGAAGTACGCATTTTTGGGGAATCACACCCGTTGCGCGCTGATGTGGTCGTAATGAATCAGTACTCTGCGCACGCTGATGAACCCGGCTTGCTCAACGTTGTCCAGGCCCTGAACCAGAATCGCTTGCGTAAAATATTTCTCGTCCATGGCGCACCCCAACGCCAGGACGCGTTCAAAGAGCGCCTGGGAGACGAAGGCTATCGGGATGTAGTCATTCCCGAGCACGGTGAGTCGTTTACGCTCAATTAATGGACAGGCAGTATTAATGTATGATACAGTTGAGGTCCTCTGAGAACGTGATATTACGGCTGATTATTTGCGCAGTATTGTATTGGGTTATCCAGCCCGTGGCCGTATGTGCACAACCGGAAATGCTGGGCAACAGCAATACCTACCGTATTGGGCTGGCGTTGAGTGGCGGAGGTGCCAAAGGGTTTGCCCATATAGGGGTGTTGAAGGTACTGGAAGAGGAAAACATCCCCGTCGATCTCGTTGCCGGTACGAGCATGGGCGCAATTGTTGGCGGACTCTATGCGATCGGATACACGCCAGAGGTACTTGAAACGCTTGCGTTGGATCAAAACTGGCAGGGCTTGTTTGATGATCGCCCGGGGCGGTCGCTGGTTTCGTTTGAGCAGCGCAAAGAAACCGAGCAGTTTCTGCTTTCGCTGCCGTTTGAAAATGGCCGGGTACAGCTCCCCAGCGGCCTGATTAATGGTCACGGTGTCATGATGCTGCTGGCGAGGTTAACCCAGTCGGTACACGACCAGTACAGGTTTGAAAACTTCCCGATTCCTTTTGCAAGTGTCGCAACAGATCTTGAAACTGGGGAGGCTGTTCGGTTTGAAGAGGGGTATTTGCCGCGTGCCATTCGGGCCAGTATGTCATATCCGAGTGTGTTCACCCCGCTTGAAATTGGTGGCCGGCTTTATGTTGATGGGGATGCATCGCGCAATTTACCCGTACAGGATGCCTTTGACATGGGTGCCTCTTTTGTCATTGGGGTAGACGTTGGTGCAAGCCTGGAGCCGGCAGACAGCCTGCGGTCGCTGGTAGGCGTGATGAATCAGGTGGCCAGTTTTGGCAAACAAATTTCTAACGAGGAGCAACGAGGTCTCGCTGATATTTTGATACAACCAGACCTCGAAGGGTTCTCCGTTATCAGTTTTGAAGAGGCCGTCGAAGTCATTGCCAGAGGAGAAGCTGCCGCGCGCGCAGCGCTTCCGCAGTTACGGGCCCTCGCTGGCGCTGTTAACCGGGATGCAGCGAAGCCGCAGCCGCTGGCACCACTGGAAGTGGATACGCTGTTGGTGCAAGATATTCGCATTGATGGATTATCGCAGGCCTATATACGGCAATTTGAAGGGAGCCTTGGATTTAGCGCGCCGATTCGTATCCAGTACGATGAACTGGAACGGGCCATCAGCCGGGCATATTATGCCACATCGCTCGGTGAACTGACCTACCGACTACTGCCTTCTGAAGATGGCAAGGGCACTTTTTTATATATCGAAGCTTCCGAGCGATCCGAACAACGCCTTCGCGTGGGATTACGGTTTCAAACAGACAACAAGGCTTCTTTGCTTTTCAGTGCCTTGCTAAGCGGTCAGATAGGGTTTGGTACCACCTTGCGTTCTGATGTTCGTTTTGGAGAGACATTGCAAGGCCTCCTTGCATATGCTATTCCGCTGCGAACGCGCCCGCGGGTTGCATTGCAATTGATCGGACGCGCAACAAGAGAGCCCCTCAATATTTTTGAGGCCGGCCGGCGAAATGCATCCATTAAAATCCGAAATGTAGAAGCAGAAGCCCTGTTCACATCAACCTTCATCAACAACAGCCGCGGGACGCTCGGTGTACGTACCGAGTTTTACAACTACGGCCAGGACGTAGGCCGTGTGGACTCGTTGATGAACAATACGGTCCTTTTTACGGGTGTGGCACGATTTAATAGGGAAACGTTCGACCGGCCTGCGTTCCCCCGGACCGGTTATCTGCTGGCCCTCGACGCTGAAGGGGTACCCGAACAATTTGGTTTCCCTGCTTTTGGACGCTACGTATTCAACTGGGAGGCAAGGCGGCCTTTGCATACCAGGTGGACCCTGGCAACACAGGTTGTTGTAGGGCGCTTGCGCGGCAACGACGCGCCGTTGCATCACCTGTTTTATCTGGGTGGTGCAACGCAGTTCAGAAACCTGTCGAGCCGGCAGTTTCCTTTATTTGGTTATGCGCTGCACGAGTTGGCCGGGCGAAATGCACAAGCCGTGGCCGTGGGATTGCAATACGAAGTGTCGAACAACATTTTTGCGAAGCTGGACTGGAATGCTGCGCGGGTGGGTAACACCTGGCGATGGCGCATTCGGCCGGATGAGTTCAAAGCCGGCTATGGCATTTCTGCCGGCGCCATCACGCCCATCGGCCCTGTTGAGTTAACCTTCATGGGGCAAAAGTTAACCGGCCCATTTACAACAAACCTGAATGTTGGCTATGTATTTTAGGGCCTGAGGCTTCCGTTTAGCTACCAAAGAGGTAGTTCATTTTAATGAGAAAAGCATTGGTCGGGAAGAGGCCAAAAACATCGTTAATCTGCCGGATGGTATCCTGGTCGTAGAGATTCACATTGTTAGGATTGAAGGGGTCTAGGAATACGTCGTTCGTGCGTGATTGCGACCAGACCAAAAAGAGCGCAGAGCCGGGTCTGAATTCCCAGCGTAAAACGGTATTTAGCAAAAAGCTGTTTAGCGAAAAGTCGTGCTGTTTGGGATACGCTGAAAACATAGCCATATCATCCGGGTTTTGAAGAATCTCAAAATCATCGTATTTGCCCCGGGCAACAAACAACTGGCTGAAAATCTGTAGCGATAGATCTTTTGTAAAGGTGATATTGCTCCGCACAGAGAAATCTACCGAGCGGTTATTTCGCCGGCCATACACA
>JBCCIM010000317.1 GCA_039111535.1 Bacteroidota bacterium
AATGCACATACCTTGATCTAGACGTGTTTGATATGAATGCTAAAGAATTATTCTTGGTAGTAGCAAGAAATGAAGCCTCCGTACCAACAGTGCTGCCTGGCGAAACATGCTTTTTTCCAAATCAAGGAATCAACCTTTGGGAGGCAGATGAGCAATATGATCGGAAAGGTGGCTTCAAAAGGCTAGTGTATGGGCAGGTAGGTGTTGAGTTGCCGGAAGGGTCACAAGTAGATGCCTAACAAGTACATCATGTCGCCCTGCGGGCTGGGACGCCTGGCTTCGCCAGCCGCCCCATATGTTTTGCGTTAGGCGGCACTATGGGCGTTGTCTCAAGCATTCTGGTGGCGTTAAGACGTTTTGGTAGTCCGACGCATAGATCAGCCCTGCGGCGACTGGATGACTTTCTGGAAAACAAGCGCGTACTGGAGCGCCGGATGGATGGGGATCGCCTCGTGGCTACTGTGGAGCCAATCCCCGAACAGGTGGAACCTCTATCTGAGGCGGCCGCGAGATCGATTCTGGAAAATGCTGCTCTAATTTCGCAGTTCATGATTCAGTTTGGCACAACCGAGAGTGAGCGATGGAGTATTCGGGAATTGAATGTCGCATATGCGGCGTGGGTCGCTTCTATTGAAAGGAAGGGGTACACCGATGAGATCGTGGTTGAAATACTTGGCGCTGCTTTCGGGCAAAGGTGTGTGGAGCAGTTCGGAATGCGGTGGGTAAAAATTACTGATGAAGACGGAACTGCGTTAGCTATACAGGGAATCGAGAAAGACTACCGGGCATTCCCCTACGATGCGATATCGAAACGTATAGCGGATGGTGAGCACGGTTTCTTCTTGCCAATCTTCGCTAGCATCCGTGATGCATCAGAGCAAGATTGGCGTCCAACTGGGGGGGGCTAGGTATTCAGGAGGCACAGACGGAGTGGAGCCAAACGATGTGTCGAGGGAGTGCACAGTTGGTCAGACCCACTTCCTGTGAGGCCAGCGCGGTGCCACCTAACAATGGGATGGAGCGGGCAGTCCTTAGTGTCACTGTTCTTTCAAGCGGGAAGAGCAAGGTCAGCGCCACTCTACGGTTTGCCGCTCATCCCCGGCGTTAGGCGGAATAAGGTTGTCAAATATTTTTGTAGTGTGCCGTTTCTATGTGCTATTTCTTGCACTCGCTGGCTTTTTATTTGGGCAACTATTCAATGGTAACTTTGAGTGGGGCGCTACTGTAGCTGGAGGATCAGGGTTTTTGGTGGCTGTACTTGCTAGCTTTAGATTCCAGGCGATCCACAACCACAGATATATAGTGGCAGGTTTGTGCGTATTGAGTGTTTCGGGAGTCGTCTTGAACGCAGCGAACTACTACGAAAACTACAATGTACCCGGTAGCTACTACGCATGGTTTTTGATCGGCCCATTTATCGGAGCATTGGTTTTTATGGCTAGTTTCGTATTTTTTAAGATGCCGCCTAACAAGTCAAGTAAATCGGACGGCGATGGCGCCGCCGCTTCTTGAAGCGTTAAGGGTGTCATATGAGTGACGAGAAGGATAAAGGGGTCGGAAAGCAAGAAGCGTCAGAAAATAGTGATCTTGGCAAGAAGAAAGAGGACTTTCTGACTAACCTGAGTGCTCGTGAAGCGGAGGTGCTGCGAAGCAGGCTAGGCATAGACCCAAGTGCCCAAAACACGCTAGAAGTTGTTAGAGAGCAGTTCGAAGTTACGAGGGAAAAGATTAGAGCGATTGAAGAGAAAGCTCTCCGTAGATTAAAAGGGAATGACAATGAAGATCCGGATGGCAAGGGCCCTGAAGCCGGCTGAACCCTTAACAAACAAAGGCAGCATCGCCCCTTGGGCTGGGCGCGCTGGCGCGCGCCGCTGCTTTGTGCGTTGGGCATGAAATGATGGGCCCTGATCCACAACGAATCGTGGCTAGAGGCATCTGGATGTATGACGGCACCGTACCGTGCGAGATTGTCATTCAGAAGGAAGACGTGTGGCCCGCATTCGATGATCCCGAGGACGACCCCGAAGCGGAAGACAAGATCATGCCTTGCGTATCCGTTTGGTTTGAGAGCCCTGGCGGAGGCCACACGTTCAACGCTGGAGGCGGATACTATCGCGACGTGGATAAAGCAAAGGCCGGTGTTGAGAAGATTTGCTCCGGCCCCGTCAAATGGAAAGACTGACTGCCCAACAAGACAAATGCAAGATATTGTCGCGTAGCTGCGCCAAATCCTGATTTACGACGTTAGGTTTAAAAGCAGTTATCGGCTTAACGGCATAGTTAAGGAGTGCTGGATATGACATCAATTCTTATTCTTGAAGGGAACACAGCGAATCTTGTTGATGAAGCTAGAGCACGTAATGGCGTTTCTCCTGCTCAGATGTATGAGCTTGCACTAAAATCGCAAGCACCAGATATTCAGTGCAATATCAAAGCTCCATACGAATGCAAAATCACGGATGAGAATTTAGACGATATAGACTGGGTTGTCTTAACAGGCTCTGGAGTCCCATGGTCAGTGGATGATCCGCAGGCTAGGCCGCTGCGAGAGGCAGTCACTAAAGTCTTTGAGCGCGGTATTCCTACTCTTGCATCATGTAACGGCATGCAGTTGGGTGCAGTAATTCTTGGTGGCAAAATCGGCGTTTCTCCAAACGGCATGGAGGTGGGGTTGGCTCTTGAAATTGATCGTACAAGTCTGGGTAAGGGGCACTCTCTGCTGCATGGCAGGACAGATGGTTACGCTGTGCCCTGCGCTCACCGTGATGAAGTTCAGGAGCTACCCAACAAAGCGTTGCATTTAGCGGGGAACGCTCACTCCCCAATTCAGGCCTTTGCCTATGAGCGAGGTGGGGTGAGTTTTTGGGGGGTGCAATATCACCCGGAGTTTACTGCAGCTTGGGTTGCTGATCTGATGCGGGCACCAGGGACGCTCTGGCAAAATTCCACAGCAGCAAATTTGCTTGATATCGCAGATACAGACAAGAATGCCGCAAAGCAACTTGGGGCCGGTGAGGAAGACTTAACTCCAGAGGTCAGAGTAACGGAAATAAGAAATTGGCTTGCCCATATTGATACATATGTTATTTTGGAACACAAGCAACCTAACGAATAGTTCCAGCTTATAATTTATGCGGTGTTTGTATTGTGGTCTCGCTGTCGCTCAACTTTACCAATTTACAAACACCGCATAAATTGCGACTGAACTTGACGTTAAGTAAAAATGTGGCAATTCGCAGGAGAAATGTTATGCCCGCAGGCCCATGGGATGATCCAACGATTCAAGCCTACTTGAGAGAATGGCGCTCGAATGTACAGCGATGTGTGAAGGCAGTGCATCCTAGATGCAATGTTGATCCGTTTGGTAGAATGTTTGGTGTAACCAACACGGGAGGTGTTATTACGCTAAACAGTGACCCCGACCCCATACCAGATACTGTTGTTCCGACTTCCAGGGAATACTACTACACCTACTTTCATACTCCTCTCGGCACAAGGTATTACCCTTGGACGGGATTGCAGTACATTGAGTTTAGGCAGAATGGGTCTAGTCCGAGCTCATTGCTGGCTTGCTCACCTTAGCCATTGAACTTGACAAGGCGGTCAAGTACGCGCCGGCTCGCGCCTCCACCGGGCGGGTTAAGCCGCGCGCAACCCGCCGCTTGCCGCGACGTCATGTCGAACCGGGTTACGCCTTTATGAGAATATTCATTATTACCGTTGGGTTGTTTCTGGCTTGTCAGAGTTTGCGTGCTCAGGATGTGAGATCCAATGAGGATTCAATTAGGGAGGCAATAGCGGAATTTGTATACTCTGCTTCTCACACGAGTGATGATGAAAACTCTCGAAAACTGTTTAGAGTTAGAACCATTCTCGGTGGTACGATCGGTTGCGTAGAAATCTATCCAGAACGTTTGGAGTTTAAGAGCCTCACTGTCCAAGCTCCAATGGGCAAAGCGACTGCTGAAATTGAAATAGGGTGCCACGGAGGAGGTGACAAGGCCTACGAAAATGCCAAGAAAATTGGTCTTGAGTTTCGAGGGGGTCAGTGGATAATTGCAAGTGTGGAGTAAGCATCAACGACATAACTCTTCATTGCAGCGGAGAAGCTGCTTCCGATCGGCCACAAGGCTGCTACAGGCCGGCAAAGTTTTATTCCCATAAGGATTGTGTGCATTTTGTGTCTTTCTAAGTCTCACTGACGTCACAACCCCATGAATAATGGGTCATGAATAACGTTCAAACGTAAATAACTCGAGAACGGTAAGTCGGATCAACGTGGGACCACCGCCATTCGACTCAGGATCGAAAGCTCTACAATCCCTGAAAATTTGATTTTACACCGAACTTCC
>JBCCIM010000318.1 GCA_039111535.1 Bacteroidota bacterium
AGAAGATCCCCCTAAGCCAGCACTTCCTTCACCACCCGCGCTGCTTCCACGCCGGTCAGCTTGAAGTCGAGTCCCTGGAACTTGTAGGTGAGGCGATGGTGGTCGATCCCCAACTGATCGAGAATGGTCGCATGCAGGTCGTGCACCGACACGACAAACTCGTGCCCGTAGCAAACGCAGATTTTGCTGCACGGATGTTGACCAATGCGCCCGTCGAGATGAAAAGACTTGCCGGCCTGGATCACTTTATTATTTGGACGCACCAGGAAGTTGTAGTCGAGTCGCTGCTGGATCAGGTGAGAGAGGGGAGTTTGGAGTGAAGAGAGAGGAGTTTGGAGTGAAGAGAGAGGAGTTTGGAGTGAAGAGAGAGGAGTTTGGGGGTTGAGGACTCGAATACCCAAACTCTACCTTCGTGCTGCGCATCAAGCCATACCTAAGACTTACGCACAAACAAAACAGGATGCCCCATTCCTGTGAACGAAGCATCCTGCTTGTACAAGTTTGTATGTTGGACTACATGTCGTCCATTTTTTTCTTTTGGCCTGTTACAGGCATCTCACCAAATCCTTCAACGTTGATGGCGCCATTCAGCATGTCGTCCAGGACGTCTGCTTCGAAGGTCAGGACACCAAATTCACCGCTGTCAAATTTGAAAGAGACATGGTTGTCTTCGAAAGTGAGGCCGGTGAGGTCCATTTTGCCAGGCAGGGCGTCACTGGTGATGGAGCCTACCAGGCTGCCTTCAACTTCCATGATGCTGACAACCCCTTTGTACGTACCGTCGGGTGTGTCAACAGAGTAGTCCCACATGCCGGCAAGCGGATGCGGCGCTGCCTTTTTGGTGCTGGCGCAACCTGTCAGGAAGCCGGCTGCTACAAAGAGGATAAAAGTGGATTTTAAAATCTGTTTCATTGTAATTCGATCGAGTTATAGGATCCGAGTGTAAAGGTAACATAAAATTATTTGACGCGCTGTCACTCGAAGAACGTGTAAAGCCCCTGTTTTGTAACAAAACGGAGAAATCAAGCCTTCGCAATATCGAGTGTGTCATCCTAAGCGTCAACCCGGAAGTGCAATAATTTATGGGCGAGGGAGGTTGCGTTTTTAGAACGAAATACGTCATTTGTGAAACACCCGTTGGGTCTTCAAGACCCGACGGGTGTTTTTGCTTGCCATAACCTGAGACCTCATTTCACGGGAATATCGCATAGCAAACAAGGAATTGCGAAACGCAGAAATTACATTCTACTCGGCACTCGGCACTCGGCACTCGGCACTCGGCACTCGGCACTATGCTAACAGATTACGACAAAGCACTACTTAACGGCGACCACGGTTCGGCTGCCCGCATGGCGATGTCGATCTTGGTCCGCATGCTTCCGGCCTTCAACACCGATCGCTTTCTCGACATCTCGGCAGCCCATATCGATAGCTCGCTTTTCCAGGGGGATGCCACGCTTGAATATGCAGAACGGCTTGCTGAATTGGGTGCAAAAGTTAAGGTGCCCTCCACACTAAATGTCGGTGGGGTAGATATTCACGGATGGCGTGACTGGCACGTGCCTTCAGATTGGGCCGGCAAGTCGCACCGGCAAATGAAAGCCTACCAGCAAATGGGCTGTATTCCTACCTGGACTTGCGCGCCTTATCAAACCGAACACCGTCCGGAATTTGGACAACAGATTGCGTGGGGGGAATCCAACGCCATTGCCTTTGCCAACTCAGTCATTGGTGCACGCACCGAACGGTATCCCGATTTGCTAGATATCTGCGCCGCCATCACCGGCCGCGCGCCAGCTGCCGGCCTGCACCTTACCGAAAACCGCGCCGGGCAAATCCTCTTCAAGCTGGATGATGTGCCGGCTTCGATACAGGCCGATGATGCCTTCTATCCCGTGCTTGGCCACTACATAGGCAAACACGCCCAGGAAGGCATCCCGGTTGTAGAAGGCATGGTGGTCACGCCCACCGAGGACCAGTACAAAGCGCTTGGCGCAGCCGTTGCCTCCTCAGGAGCCGTCGCGCTGTTTCACCTGATTGGTCAGACGCCGGAAGCGCCAACCTTTGAAGCGGCATTTCAAGGTAACAAGCCGATGAAAGCACTGGTTGTTGGCCGGCGTCAGTTGGAGGGCGCCTGGCAGGAGTTGACCACAACAGACAGCGCACGGCTGGACATGGTCATCTTGGGGAGCCCCCATTTTTCGCTGGCTGAGTTTGAAGCCCTGCGACCGTTGTTGGAAGGCAAGCAGTGTCACCCTGATGTGGAATTCCTGGTTACAACCAGTCGGGGGATGCGCCAGTTTGCGGAGCGCGCCGGACATATCGAAGCGCTTGAAGCATTTGGCGGCAAAATTACGGTAGATACATGCATTTTGACTTCCCCAATGCTGTCGCCCGAGACTGAGGCCCTGATGACAAATTCTGCCAAATACGCATACTACTCACCGGGGCTGCTGAATACATCAGTTGTCTATGGCCGGCTTTCTGATTGTGTAACCTCTGCTGTAGCAGGCAAAATTATTTGTGACGGTTCATTATGGAAAAAATCCTGACCGGCGAAGTGTTGGTGCCGGGCGTCGCCACGGGACCGCTGTTGTTGAGCACAGATCCCCTTAGTTTTTGGGGTGGATACGATGCGGTTACGGGTGAAATTATTGATCGCCGGCACCCTTTGTCTGGCTTGAATGGTAAAGACCGCGTGCTGGCCATTCCGGGTACACGTGGATCGAGCACTACAACTGCTGTACTCATTGAGGCGTTTCGCCGGGAGACAGCGCCGGCCGGCTTTTTGGTAACAGATCGTGATACCTTCCTATCGCTTGCAGCCGTGGTAGCTGATGAAATGTACAGCCGACGGGTCCCGGTGATTATGCTTGATCAAACCGCTTTTGATGTGCTAGAAAACGGCGCAGCAGTTAACGTTGACACCGACGGCACAATTCGTATCAGCTGAGCAACAGATGCCTCCCATAATCGACATACACAACGCAACAGTATATCGTGGCCGAACGCGCGTATTTGACGGACTCAGTCTCCGTATTGCACCCGGGCAGAATACAGCAATCCTCGGGCCGAATGGCGCCGGCAAATCAACATTGCTGCGCCTGCTCTCTCAGGAGCTTTTTCCCGTAAAATCAGCAGATAGCTACGTCAAGATACACGGCAAAACGCGCTGGAACGTGCGGACCCTGCGCCAGCATATGGGCATCGTTTCACACGATTTGCAGTTTTCTTACAAAGGGTGGGTGACCGGTTTTGATATCGTGCTTTCTGGTTTTGACGCCAGCATAGGCATCTGGCCGCACCAGCCTTTTACCGATGAACAACAGACGCGAGCGGATGAGGTGATTGAAGAGCTGGGTATTGTGTCGCTCAGAGACCGCCGGCTCGAAACCATGTCAACCGGCGAGCAGCGCCGGTTCTTGCTTGCCCGTGCGCTGGTACACAACCCCGACGTGCTGGTGCTCGACGAACCGACAAGCGGACTCGATCTCAAAGCCTGTTTTCAATACATCGACGTGATCCGCCAGCAAATGATATTGGGGAAAACGGTTGTCCTCGTCACCCACCACGTCCACGAAATCCCCCCTGAAATCAACCACCTCGTACTGATTCAGCAGGGCCGTGTGTTAGAAGAAGGCAACAAGGCCAATGTGCTGACAAATGCCGCGTTAAGCCAGCTCTTCGATACCCCGCTCTCCCTTGTGGCGTCAAACGGATTTTATCAAGTATTGCCGGGCTGATGTGAAATTGCGCTCCTTTTTCGTGGGTATGGGCTGGCTGTTACGTGTTTAAGAGTGTAGAAGCCGTCTGAAAACAATTCCCAATGGCCTGATGATCTTTTTTCGATATACTTTCCTCTCCCTGATTGCACTCATGTTATGCTTGCCAGCAACGGCACAGGAAAAGGTCTCCCGGACCGAAAAGCTTTTTCTCAATGCAACTTTGGGGGCGCAAGGGCTATATTTTGACGGGGCCGGGCTTGAAGAAAACGATCCAGGGGGTAGCATCAGCTTTCGCGCCGGCTGGGGATTTACAGAACTGTTTACGCTGTACCTGAGCCTTAATGGTGCACAAATGCACGGGGAGGGGAATCCGTTTGTGGAAGATGATTACGAGTGGGGTGCCCTGGAATTGGGGGGGCGGTTCAATGCGGAAGATAGTCGCAAAACTTCAAGTGACTTCTCTAAAGTGGTGATATCTCCATTAGCAAGAACTGGGATCGAGACCG
>JBCCIM010000319.1 GCA_039111535.1 Bacteroidota bacterium
AGAGATGAGCTTTAATGTAGAGATGCGTCTAGCTCTTGTGATTTAGCACGGACAAAAGGCCCCGGAGACACATCTATTGAGCGCAATGTACTTTATGGTATCCCCGCACATTGGATAAATAAATTTTTCTGAACACCCCTGGTTCGGTGTTCTATATTCACAGAACCGAGCTTGCCCAGACCCTTCGTACGGCTCAGGGTGACATGGAAGAAGGGCGGTGACAATACGCAATAATTCGCATCACGCGGCATTCGACCTGCTATAGCTTCCCTTTCAGTAACTCCGTGAGTACCTGCGGGTTTGCCTGGCCTTTGGTTGCTTTCATCGCCTGCCCCACAAAGAAGCCCATCAAGCCTGTTTTACCGCTTCGGTAGGCTGCTACTTTGTCAGGAAACTTGCCAATGAGTTCATCGACAATGGCCGTCAGAGCAGTTGTATCGCTGACCTGTTTGAGGCCTTTACCCTCGACAATATCGCCGGCAGATGCACCTGTTTTGATCATCTCTGCGAGTACTTCTTTTGCAGTACGATTGGATATGGTACCGTCATCCACCAACGCGATCAGGCCTGCAAGGCCGGCACCGTCAAACTTCAAATCAGCGAGACCCGCATCTTTTAATTCCCCAGGCAGCACACTAACTACCCATGCAGCAGCAGATTTGCCTGATGCACCAGCTGAAACTGCCTCATCAACAAGTTTCGACATACCCGTATCTACAGCCAACACTTCAGCTTCAGGAAGGCTGAGGCCCCAGTCATCCACGTATTTTTCAAACGACACAACAGCCTCAGCACCCTGCTCCTGTAGTGCAGACGCAATATCTTTACGGGTCCGGGTAACAACTTCCTGCTGCTGCTTCTTTGCTTTCTTGCTGCTGCCGTTACCCGACGGCTTTGCCTTGCTCATTTTGGCCCATGAGTCACGCAGGGTAACAACCCGGTTGAACACCAGCTTGTCTGGCCGGCTGTCTTTTTCATCGGTAATGAAATAGCCCTGCCGTTCAAACTGGAAATGCGTCATGGCATCAGCGCCAGCCACACTCGGCTCAACGAAGCTACCCGTCAATACTTGTTTGGAATTCGGATTGAGGTTATCCAGGTAACTGCCGCCTTCTGCAAAATGCTCAGGGTCTGGCGTGGCAAACAGGCGGTCATACAGCCGCACTTCAGCCGGCACAGCGTGGGGTGCAGACAACCAGTGAATGGTACCTTTCACTTTTTTGCCGGCATTTGCGCCACCACGCATCGACTCGGGGTCGTATGAACAGCGCAGTTCCACCACATTGCCCTCAGCGTCTTTCACCACCTCATCACATCTGATGATATAAGCATACCGCAGCCGAACTTCTTGTCCGGGTGAAAGCCTGAAAAACTTTTTAGACGGGTCTTCTTTAAAATCCCCCTGCTCTACGAATAGCTCACGCGAAAAAGGCACTTGACGGGAGCCTTCTTTCGGCACATCGTGCGGCCAATAAGAGGCCTCCAGCAGCTCAGTTTTATCTGCCGGGTAATTGGTAATCACCACTTTGAGCGGATGCAGCACGCTCATCACGCGGGGCGCCTTGTGGTTCAGGTCGTTGCGGATGCTGTATTCGAGCAGTGCAATATCTACGCGGTTTTCAGCTTTACCGATGCCAATCAGGTCACAAAAAGCCTGGATCGACTCGGGTGTATAGCCACGCCGGCGCATGGCTGATACCGTTGGCATACGAGGATCATCCCATCCATCAACAAAATCCTCGTTAACAAGCCGTAGCAGCTTCCGCTTGCTCACAATGGTATAATCGAGATTCCTGCGGGCAAACTCATGCTGGCGCGGACGCGGCTTCCAGTCAACGCGCACGTTCTCTACCAGCCAATCGTACAGCGGCCGGTGCACTTCAAATTCAAGGGTACAAATCGAGTGGGTAATCCCTTCAATGGCATCAGAGAGCGGATGCGCAAAGTCGTACAAGGGGTAAATACACCATGCATCACCACTGCGGTAATGGTGCGCGTGTTTGATACGATACAACACGGGATCGCGGAGGAGCATGTTGTTTGACGCCATATCAATTTTGGCGCGCAAGACGTGTGTACCATTGGGAAATTCGCCGGCCCGCATCCGGGCAAACAAATCCAGATTTTCTTCTACTGTCCGATTGCGGTAGCGACTGTGTACACCCGGCTCAGTGACCGTGCCACGGTGTGCCCTGATTTCTTCTTCCGATTCGCTATCCACATAGGCTTTGCCCTGCTCAATCAGGTCAACGGCGAAACCATATAGCTGCTCAAAGTAATCAGAAGCAAAAAAGAGCTTGTCTTTATAATCAAACCCGAGCCATTTTACGTCGCGCTTAATGGCTTCGACGTACTCCATCTCTTCGGTATCCGGATTTGTATCGTCGAAGCGGAGATGGGCAATGCCGCCTTCGTAATCACGGGCAATGCCAAAGTTGAGACAGACCGAACTGGCGTGCCCGATATGCATGTATCCATTGGGCTCAGGAGGGAAACGGGTTACCACGGCCCCGCCATTTTTACCTTCTGCGAGGTCTTTGTCGATAATGGCCCGCAGGAAATTCGGGCCGGCAGTCCGCTCAGCGGCAGTCTGTTCAGTGGTAGTAAGGTCTTCGGTTTTAGAAGCAGCCACGTGCTTTACTTGTTTTCAATTCTGGTTTTCCGTTTCTGGCTATTAAACGGAAAACAGCCAACAGAAAACCGTAAAACTAATTCATGAATAGTCGAGGCATTTGTTGCCCCGCGTCGTCCTGGATCTTTTCGATATCAGTATCTGCAAACCACCCCTCATCAGCTTCCTGCAACTCACCAGATTCATCTGCCCGTTTGTAATCCTCGATACCTGTAACCCATACCAGGTTCTTCTTAATGCCGGGTGCCACTTCAGTATCCGGCGAAAAGTCGCTCACGGTGCCTTCTACTGCACCGAGCAATTGACCGTGTTGATTATACAGGTGAACCCTGACACGATCTCCAAGCTTAAACTTTTCTCCCATGATCATTTGTTTGCGATCAATTTTGGTTATCAGAAGATTCGGGAAACTTCAAGATACCCTTTACACGCCTTTTCTACGTACCCGTTCTATTTATAAGGTACAAACATGCTTTTTTTCCAGCGCGACGTAGGACGTGCGGCAAGCCTAAATGGATCCCGTTTCATCGTTCAAAAGATATTTTTCACAAAACCCTTGATATTTTCAAAAAATTTTATACTATGTCTTTCGAACTACCCAGACCACCACAACTGAAAGTTTAGGGTTTACAGCAATTTGTACCTGACTTAGCTGGTAGCGCTTTTCTGCGTAACATACACGGAGAGCAAGACCAGATCACCACATCAAGCCAGGGAGCTGCTATCCAAAACATTCTATGCCTCCCAAGCGATCATGTTTTACTCCACGCTACGTGCCCTGCTGCTCGTGAGCGCCCTGGGCCTCACTACGCTTGCGCCTTCTCTTTTCCCACCCGACGTCTCGGGTGTTTGGAAAGTCAACTTCGAAAACGAAGCGGCTACAGAGACCGTCATGGTTTCTTTCGCCCAACAGGATTCACTTGTCACAGGACATTATCTCGGCTACTTCTCTGTTGCGCAACTTGCCGGCAGCATGCAAGGGAAAGACATCGCTTTTTCCTACGACATTGATGGGACGGTGGTTAACCACTATGGCCGGCTGACAGGCAACACAATTTCTGGCTCCTACCACGCGGGCGAATACGAACAAGGCAACTTCAAAGCCACCCGCGTGAAATAGCGGGATTGTACATTCAGGCTGTAGGCTTCGCGGGATGCGTTATGGTGGTCTCGCAGTTCCTGGCTCAGCCTGTTTCGCTCGTCCTTGCCAACGTAATGGGGTCTCCACCGGATGATGGGGAGCAGATCGCCAGTCCTTTATCTGCAATCACGATTGTACGCGCTGCCAACCCAAGATCCTTCGGGGGCTCAGGATGACGTGGGGAAAGATTTGCGCCAGTCCTTAAGCTGCAACCGTTGTTCTACGCGCTGCTAACCCGAGATCCTTCGGGGGCTCAGGATGAACTGTGTTAAGAATCAAGTATTCAGTTTCATTTTTTCGACATAATCATTGTCGAAGGCAACACCGCTTTTGACTACTGCAAACACCTGTCTTACCAGCTTGTTGGCCGCCGCATGCCCGGCGACACGCCTTTGTAGGTTTCTTTCACACATGTCGCGTGCC
>JBCCIM010000320.1 GCA_039111535.1 Bacteroidota bacterium
TCTGCCATCACCCTTTTGACGCGCTCGGACGCGAGTTTCCCTCTTCGCCCTGCCAGATCTGCCACCGTCAGTGCCGAACTGTTATCCTCCTGCGTTTCCCGCCACCATATCCAACGAATCAAGCTGCACCTTCCGTGGTTCGCCAGTATGCATTTGTTCGCCTGATTGCCCATTGGACTGTTTAACAAAGAGGAGTGCCAGTAAGATGACAAGGCTGAGGCAGTAGGCTATTCTTGTAGTAAGCATGGTTTATCCTGCACGGCAAGTGATACGTTTGAGGGATAGTTGCTAAATTTGAATTGCGTATGCTTGCTAAGTGTTGGACGACCCTGTAAAAGTAAACGTATTTTTTGCCAATAGCCCGACATCTTATTGTGTCGTCAGAATTGCAGCGTGTTTGTGTGTTAGCCTTTTAGCTGGGAAAAATACCAGGTAGTTTGCTCCCAGGAAGGGTCTTGCTCCATTTTGTAATCGAAGGGTCTCGGGTGGTTTTTGGAGCTAATAAGGGATTGCAGGTACTTATGTGATATCTCAGGATCGTATACGCGCCAAACCATGCGCCGTGTTTTATTCCACGTTTCGCGGACCAGAAAGAGGGCATTGCCGCCGGCTTTAATCTCTGCATCCAATACCTCGCAAAAGGGGTCAACAAGGTCTTGCTCTGCCTGCGTAGGCATGCCATTTTCTGCGAGATGCTGGAAATCAATGGTTACAGACAACTGCCAGCTGAATATGCGTTTGTGCGCAAAGTCTCTCAAGCTGTCATTTAGCGAGCCCACGCAGGGGAGTCCATCCTGCTTCCATTTCATCAAGGTGAAATGTTCTTCGGGAAGTACAACGCGTACTTCGTCTTCTTTCAGTTTTCTTTTGCGCCCACGGCCAAAAAAATTGCGAAGCATAGCTGTATGATGAGAATGAGGTTATTGGACTACGCTTGAACTTGGCGTTGTCATAATTTAAGGAGGGTATGGTATCAGACAGTCGTTGCGGACGTAACCCGCAACCCGTGTGCACGATCTCATTTAGGGAAGGCGTGCGCGGCAGCAGATACCTATGCCGGCTTGTTTTGCCCACCAAAAACATCCCGGCACAAGTGTTCTGTTATTGCATCAGCAGGCAGGTAGCTTTCAATCTGTATTTCTTCGAGCGTGATGTTTTGAGGGGCCTGGAAGGACATCATTGTTGAGACAAAAGAAAGGGTGTGTTCGCCAGCTTGAAAACGAATGTGCAGCGACCCTTCGGTACCTTCTGCCAGGTTATGTTTTTGCCAGTCTGCAGGTACATCGGGTGCCTTCAGGATGTCTTCGACCACTGCTTTTAACCGCTCGTCATGTGGCGTGTGTAGCAATTCTCGTTGAAGCCTGCTGATGGCTTTCCTAGCGGTAAGCTCCCAGTCGAGCACAAACGGTTTGAAGCCCGCGGGGTCAAAAAATGCACGCATCACATTGAATTGATCTGGGATGGGAGAAATTGCCAATCCAATCATGCAGCGTGCTGCTTCATTCATGCGCAGCAGGTTGTAGGCGCTGTCTAATACCATCATCGGAAAGGGCTCATGGTGGCGGAGCATAACGTTCAGTGCGTGCGTGATGCCAGGATCCAGCGCATGAATGCCGGGCTCATCGAAGACAGGGGTGAAGCCAGCTTCGCGAAGCATCACGTTTCGGTCACGGAAAGGGATATCGAGCACGGCGGCAAGCAGCAAAACCATCTCTTGACTCGGTTGGGAACGGCCAGTCTCTAGGAAACTGATATGTCGCGAAGACACGTCTGCCGTCAGGGCCAGGTCTAGCTGGCTCATGCCGGCGCGCATGCGCCAATATTTGAGCAGAGCTGAAAATACCTGGCTTCGTGCTTTCATGGATTTACTGTGTTTGCAAGTTCAACTTACCCTCGTGTACATGCGGTATCCGCTAAAGGTAAGCTATCTTTTTTGTAGCCACCATTACCTGTACAGGTAATTGATGCGGCTTGCTAACCTGATTGTTTTTTGGTTACCCAAACGCGCGGGAATTCAAAAAAATCCGGCGCATGATGGTTTTGCTAAATGAACCTCATATTCGATCTATATATGGAAAATACAACGCTCATTCCGATTGTTGCAGCCGTACTTTTTGTTGCTTATGGCCTCTATATGGCACTGCGAAAAGCTGACTCAAACAACCCGCAATGGCAGATGCCGGCACTTTTGTCTGTCCTGTTTTTGTTATTCTCGATCTATACAGTGACCATGGAGGGCGCGACGGGATTTGCGATTGAGCATACGCGCAATTTATGGGGCAACCAGATTACGTTTGATCTCCTGCTGGCTGTAGGCGCCGCGCTTTACTTTGCGATTCCTCGCGCTAAAACTCTTGGGATGCAGCCGCTGTTCTGGCTCCTGCTCATCGCCAGTACAGGCAGCATCGGATTGCTCGCCATGCTGGCGCGGATTGTGTACCTGGAGAACAAGGTCGGTATAAAGCAAGCGATAGAAGCTTGAATGCACTGTTTTTTGGTAAGAGATGGGCATACAGCGCATTTGATATAAATGGCCGGTGTACTCGTTCACGCTGTACTCGTTCACGCAGAAAAGTCGGGGTTTAAAAACCGTGCTGAACATCAGTCGTGTATGCCGATACGAAGTCCGCGGGGCCAGAATACCTTTGAAGGGTGTCCTTTGGGGTAATCCAGGCAAAGGCTTCTTCGGTCAGGGGCAATAAGCTGGACACTGCGCTCCAGTGCGCTTATCTCTTGCAGTGCAGAAAGGCGTGTTACTTCATCGGTTGTCAAAGGCATGACCAGCCAGCGTTGGGGGTCCTTGCCATCCTGCCAGTCAGTGCGCTCCGTAAAGACAGAGACAAAGGCTTGTTGGCAGGTTTTGCAAACGCGGAGTTTAATTGAGTAATGGGATTCCTGAATTAATGCTTTGTGAATGGACATTTGCTTCAGAGCCTCGCCGGCAGCATCAGCATCTTCAGGCAGGCATTGGGTGCAGCCAAACCTGGCTTTTTCTACTTCCATGACCCTGCGAGCATCGGTTTTGTAGGCATGTGGCGATGTATGCGGATGATCGGAATCTGTGCCGATGGTTCTCTAAAAACAAGGGACAGGTAAAGCAATGGAAAGTGTTACCGGATTAAGGTCGCATTGCTGAGCTGACGCAAGTAGCAAGCGTATGCTAAACCCTCTTTGGTTTCATAACGGATTGTGGCATCTACGACGTTAATCGCGTCGACAGCACCGTGCGAAACACTTATGCTTGTTTCAAATCCCGCAGAGGGGATATTAAATAACATGCCAATAGCCCCATTAAGAGGCTATTGTGACAAGATCATCATGTGGGATCGGTTCTGCCAAGTTGATTAGGCGCTACTCAGGATTGCGCTACTCTGGGCTACGCACTCAGGATTACACAGTTGCCCATTCTTTTATCTCTGTCCCAATAAGACTGTTGTTGGCACCATGTAACACGTCCCATCCTTTCATTTTATCTGCATTGAAAAAAGCTTCTGCCCAGGCTTTTTCTTCCGGGGCAAGCGAGACGCGCCAGTTCTTTTTTGAGGCCCTGAAGTCTTTGAAAGCGTGTTGGGTGTTGCCGTAGGGGAGTTCCAGATAATTTACCAGGCCTTCAACGACTTCCTGGCTATGGGTTGTCATGGCTTCATAAGAGATGGTTTTGAAATTTTCACCGCCTATGGCTGTCATGCAGGTTGTCAGGTAATCCATGTGATCGGCCAATACCTGGGCGTGTCCTCTAAATCCGCCATCCCAGTCTTTGTGCGAAAAAGTTGCTGCAATGGGGTGACGGTTTAGGGAGATCAGATGTACATCTGCAAAAGGCTCTACGAGTGCAATCAATTCCTGTAGGTCCCAGCCGGCGCCTACGGTTCTAATGTCGCCAGATGGAAAAGAATTGTCTTCCAGGATATAAAACGTTTGGTCCTGCCCACCATCCTGTTTTGCAATGCGTTTGAGCAACCGCTTCAATTGACTTTTGCCCCAGCGTTTGACAAACGGATTTGGGTGCAACCAGATATTGTTAAAGGCTTTCCTGATTGCTTGCCATCGAGACTGCATATGTGTCGGGTCTGAAAGCGAAGCGCCAACCAGATTCTCTACCACAGGCATAAATCCGTGGTGTCCGCATCCTTCTATACCAATGATGTATACAAA
>JBCCIM010000321.1 GCA_039111535.1 Bacteroidota bacterium
AAAACGGAGTCACAACAAAACGGAGTCACAACAAAACGGAGTCACAACAAAACGGAGTCACAACAAAACGGAGTCACAAAAAACGGAGTCACAACAAAACGGAGTCACAAAAAAACGGAGTCACAAAAAACGGGAAGACGAAAACCCGAAAAAGAAATCACTTAATCAAAAACGCTGTTTTGGTTTTGATCACAGCGCCGGCTTCCATCACAATAAAGTATACGCCGCTAGGCTGATTTTCAGCGTCCCAGGCTACTTCGTGCTTACCCGCCGGCACCGTTTGATTGGACAACAATTGTACTTCCTGACCAAGCACATCATACACCCGAATCTTCACCTGGGTGGGCTGTGGCACCTGGTATGTAATGGTGGTGCTGCCGCTAAAGGGATTCGGGAAATTTTGCGCCAACGCAAAGCCATCAGGCGACACGCCTTCCTCTTCTGTGGAAGTTGGCAATTCGCCTGTAAAATACTGGTAGAACATGAACTGCATTTCATCCGAGCTCAACAAGCCAAAGCGGATGGTCCGGTCGGTTGTGTTGTTATACGTGGTTACGAGGCGAACCTGATCGCCGGCTTCAAATGTCAATGGTGGATCCAGATGCAGCAACGGCGGATGCTCCCAGTCGTTGGTCCAATACAGCAGTTTGTTGTCGTTTTTGCCGCCAACCCCCTCAATCCGAAATTCTGTCATGCGTTCGTGCGCGTGTGCCCACATCTGCAAAATATGCTGCTGTTCGCCAAAGGTGAAGGTTTTGGAAACAGTTGTCACCTGGTTGGGCGGCAACTCAAACCCCATGTTATTAAAATTGCCAGGCGAAGCAAAAAAGTCTACATCTTCCTCATCTACCGTGTAGATGTTTGCGTACACTTCGCCGGTAATCGTTTCTGTAGAACGGTTGACGCTATGGGAATTCAGATCAAAACCTGAGCCGGCAGGCAGCCGCAGCGCAACGCCTTCCGGGAATTGGTAACGGATGTACGGGGTCTGTGTACCCACAAAAAATCGAAATGGAAACAGCACATTTAGCTGCAGGAGCGGCGCAGCGTTGAGCGTACCGTTTGGCTGGCGGACATCCCTGTACGTCTGAGGTGGCGGTGTGCTCACGCCTGCCGGGTAATTGTACAGAATAAAGTGGTGGCTACCCGGACGCATCGAGATCTCATACCCACTCACAAACACGTCTTCTGTTGTCTCAAAGGGCTCGTAGTAGAGGAATTCGCGGTCGTGTACCTCTGCCGGCCACACATCAAAAGGCCCTACGTGAAACTGCATGCCCTGTGCAGGGGGATCAAGCGGGGTAAATGGCGGCGGCTCATAGCGCGTATCGTCATTCAACAATGCCTCATCTGCAACGATGCCATTTTCGGGTGCGCCGGCTTCTATCCAGGCGGTGAGGTAGTTGATTTCACCGGTTGTGAGGGATGGCAACCCCAGCGGCATCAGGGAGCCATAGTCGGGGTGGTCGTCATAGAAGTGCGCCTGGTTTGGCGCGTTGACCTTTTCCCACAGAAAACTCAGGTGCGGCGCCGGCAATCCCCCAACAGAACTGATGCGCACCAAACCCGCTTTTGCGGCTGCGCTATTCTTGGGAGGCACATCGATCAGGTTGTCGTAGGAGACATCCGCCGTGAGCACGAGGCCCGACTGTGCCGCAAAGCCAGAGCCGGCGACATGGCACTGTACACAGTTATTGTCAAAGATCCTCGTCTGAATCACGTCCCAGGTGTCTTGCTGCGCATTAGCAGTGCCCGCCAGCATCACAAGCAAAAGGGCCGGCAAACCCAATCTGGACATACACTTCATGAAATTACCTCTTGGTTCATGGTCTCACGGCTGAACGCACAAAAGGTACTCCAAAAAACCGTAATCACCTACGGGTTATTAAATAAAACCAGTGCGCACTTCACGGTGCAAAACGGCAAGCCAAAAGCGCAAGGCCGTATACAGGCCATTTATTTCCCCGGCTCGAGCATCGCCTGGATAGATGACATCACTTGCCGGTCAATCGATTCTCCGTCGTAATGGCGGAGCAGTCCATCGAGCGCCGTGATGCTTGCATCATATACGCCGGCTTCTTCAACCAGATTGATCAGCGCGGTCAATGAGGTATAGAGGTTCTCGGTCCACTTGATTAACGTGATGTCTCGGATGACCGTCATGAAGTACTCGGGTGTACCTTTCCAGTCTTTCACCAGAGAAAAGGTTAATTGTGCCCAAACGCTATACCCTATTTTGGTCTGGTAATGCACATCCACTTCCCGGTAATTTGCGGTCCCCATATGGAGCTCACGCAATATAGTGGTCAGCTTCTCGTCTGTCTCTTCATAAGAGTCGGGATGATACGCCACCACCCAGTCATTCTCCAGTTCGGAGAGCGAGTACCCGAGGTACTGCTCAAGGGAATCGTCTACATGGTGCCACGCGTGTGAATCAGCAGAAATAAGGACGATGTAAGGCCCCTGCACCACGTGTGGGTCCGGTACAAATTTTCTATAGAGGCTGTAATCTGCATAATGCCTGAAGAAGCTGGATTCTTTGACCAGCAAATCACCAATAAAGCGAAAGCGGCTCTCGTCTTTTTCAATACGCTGTTTGAGGGCATTAAATGTGCGCGCACCTGTTTTCAGGAAGCAGGTGTTTATGGCATGCAGTGCTGCAAGGGAATTGTCGTTTCTCGTAGGAATAATTCTAGTACTCATGGCAACCGGTATATCCGGGCCGCGAGCTTGCTTGGGGAGGCAAAAGGAGCGGCCGTAAATAGAATTGAGTTTAACGGGAATCTAATGTATGCGCCGGCTACATAAGTACAGTTAAGAACGTGTCACAATTTCATGCAAAGTCTATGAAGGTCTAACCACGTTTCCCGCTTCCTCCCTGCCCCATGCCTAACACGACAGTTTAGCATCACCACATACGCTACATCCAAAGACAATCCAGTCCATCTGTAAACATGTGAAAGAGCAACCCTGTAGCAACAATGCGAAGCCGGGGCACAAGCAGCATGAGGAGATAACCCGCGATCGCAACTTCTGTGTGTAATGGATGAAATCCGATGCTGCACCGGTCCGCAACAAACAAGGTGGGACATGAAAAGAGCTGTGTGACACCTTCTGCTGCAAGAAACGATTGGCAGGCCCAAATGTGGTCTATATCAACAAGCATGGTTGCCAACATAATGAGCCAGGCCTTTTTCCACTGCGGACGAAAAAACAACCAGGCAAGGGCTGCCGGCGCCAGGAAGTGAAGCGCATAATGAACAATTGGCTGGAGCGCGGCAATCATCTTAGAGCGCTTTTGTCATGGCATAATTATGAATGGCCACGCCACCAAGTTGCAGTTCGCGACGCTGCTGCACGTCAAATCCCTTCCGCTCAAAAAACGGCTTCGCCACTTCACTTGCTTCAGTTACCAACTTCTTGATTCCCAACTGCAGGGCTTCAGCTTCCAAAGTTTCATACAAATGCGATGCATACCCTTGGCCGGCTACCTCTGGTGCTGCATACAAGTGGTCGATGTGCCCATCCTGCTCAAGGTCACAATAAACGACAATCTGTTGCCTGACGATGGCAACCAGCCGCAAGCGTCCATCGTGTCCCATCCTGTGCATTCGACCCGGAGTAGGCGTTTGTGATGCCCAGGCTTCAACTTGTTCATCTGAATACTTGCGCACACCCAGGTGCTTCACCGAACGGTAGAAAAGCGAAGACAGCGCAACGGCATCTTCGGATCGGCATGGTCTGATTCTCATTTTGCCCTGCAGCAGAGATAGGATAGGTTAAAGGCCCTATGATATGGGGCTGCTGCCAGGATTCAAAATGAATGGCGAATGATACGGATCAAGGGGATGGTCGGTGTTTTTTTCGGGTTTTCGGGTTTTCGGGTTTTCGGGTTTTCGGGTTTTCGGGTTTTCGGGTTTTCGGGGCAAAAAAAGAGAGCACTCGACTTTCGCCATTCAACACGCGATACTCAACGCCCCACTTAGCGCCCTTAAATGCCGTGTATTAATTCCCGCCACTGGCATCCTGGTACGA
>JBCCIM010000322.1 GCA_039111535.1 Bacteroidota bacterium
CACTCGGCAATCGACACTCGGCAATCGACACTCACCCTACAAACCTGAACTCCTCTGGATGCCAATACCAAACCTGTGCAGCAGAGAGGTGTACGCCGCCAATCCAGCGATCTACAGGTATGAAGTTGGTACGCTGCATTTCGCCAGATAGCACACTCCGGCCGGCCGCAGTAATTTGAAAAGACTGTTTGAGAATGTGTGGGTACACGAGGGATGCTCCCGAAGGCGCACCCATGCCGTTTGAAACAACCTGCACAAGTGGATTATTCCCCGAGCAAAGCAAAGACAGGCGCTGCATAAAAGATGCATCTCCTAAAAACATTGCTACTTCCATTTCCTGATTTTTGCGAAAGAGGATACCAGCATTTTCAGGGCCATCAGCGAGTATCGTAAGGATTTGCTGCTCGGTCCGCGACAGACCCGTATCAACATTCGGATAGGATTCGGCAAGACGCAGCAAAGCCGGCTGCATATGCGGCAGCAGCGGCGTCTCATAACGCAGCATCTCTCCCAGTTTATCTGGCGTTTCAGCCGTGAAGGCTTCCCAGTATTTTACGCCGGCGTCTATACAAGCAGCATCAACTTGTGATCGCGTACCAAACGCCTCCATCAGCGCTTCCGGTTTGCAATATCCGATGTAAGTTGGGGGTTCAGCCATAGCAATATGCCCACTGTACGACACATCTGTATGCAGTAAAAACAGCACTTGCAGTAACTGTAACTGATCGTACAAGTCGTGCTCGAAGAACAGCACCAGTTCGTCAAATGAACGCGCTCCAAGGAGCTGTGCGTCCCGTGCCTCAAATGCTGTTTTAATCTTGTCGAACGACATTTCATCCACAGAAGCAAGATACCGCGCACGCAGCTCGGACAAGACCGGTAGTTCATAGCCACCGGGTACGGGTCCATCATGCAAAACGTCATCCCAAGAGAATATCTCTCCTTCAACGCCGGCAGCCCGGATGCTGTCTACGCCACTTCTGCCATTGGTTACTACTAGCGTTGCCATAATCAAACTGATCGAATTGCTTCAAAAAAGGCAGCAAGTTTATGCTGGTCAAGCTGTCCACCCGACCGCACACCACTGCATATATCAACCCCATATGGCTGTACTACGCGCAGGGCCCCAACAACGTTTTGCGGATTGAGCCCACCAGCCAAAAAAACCGGAATGGAAACGCGTTTGACTATTTCCCTGCTTATATCCCAGTTGTGCGTCCGCCCCGTTCCTCCCAGTTCTTTGACAGATAGATCGGGATTCCCTGAATCCAGCAGTAATGCATCCACATGCGAAGCATACGCGACAGCTTGTGTGACTGCATCTTCATCCACTACGTGAACCACTTGCACGATACCTATGCCGGGCAATTGCAAACGCAACTTTTCCTGCTCCTCCGGTAAAACATGGTCAACCAGTTGCAACACGTTGGTTGCACAAAATTGCTGTTGGGCAACAATGGATGCCGCCGTGGTTTCACTGGTCAGCAGAAAAGTAGCAACAGGCGGCGCAACGACACGCGCAATTTCTTTGATTACGTGCTCCTCTACTACGCCGGGCCCACTTGGCATGGCAGATACCAGACCCAGTGCGTCCGCGCCGGCTTCAATAGCCAATTTTGCTTCAGCAACGGTGGATATACAGCAGATTTTTACGCGAACCCTTCCGGGTAGTCCTTTTCCCATGGCCACATCAACAGCAGGCCGGCCGGGCTTTACTCAAGCTCCTTGACCTCGTTCGTAATCGCGATAATAGAGTCTTTTGCATCCCCAAACAGCATACGCGTGTTGTCATGGAAAAAGAGCTCGTTTTGCACACCCGAATACCCCGGACGCATGCTCCGCTTTAATACAACGACGTTGCGCGAATTGTCCACATTCAAAATAGGCATGCCGTAAATCGGACTCGCTTTGTCGTGTCGCGCGGCCGGATTCACAACGTCGTTTGCGCCAATGATGAGGGACACGTCTGTGGTGTCAAATTCACCGTTGATGTCATCCATTTCGTAGAGGTGGTCGTACGGCACGTTGGCCTCAGCAAGCAGCACGTTCATGTGCCCCGGCATGCGGCCGGCAACCGGATGAATGGCGTATTTGACGCGAACGCCTTTTGCCTGCAGTAAATCAGCCAGTTCACGCACCTGATGCTGCGCTTGCGCAACAGCCATCCCGTAGCCCGGGACAACCACAACCTGCTCTGCATAAGTCATCATGATGGCAACGTCTTCTGCAGACGTTTCATTGATCGACTTGCCATCCATCGATGTACCACCCTCAACAGCAGCTGCTTCGTCACCGCCAAACCCGCCAATCAATACGTTCAACAAAGAACGGTTCATGGCATCGCACATGATTTTGGTTAGAATGAGTCCGGATGCACCAACAAGCGCCCCACTCACAATCAGGGCCGTGTTGTCGAGCACAAATCCGGTTGCTGCGGCAGCAAGTCCGGAGTAAGAGTTAAGCAACGCGACAACAACGGGCATGTCAGCGCCGCCAATCGGAATAACAAGCAGGATACCTAGCAAGAAAGCGATGGCAACCAGCCCAATTGCACACCAGACAACAGGCTGCACTTCCGCCGGGAATGCATTGGCATTCATAGATACAACAACAAAACAGCCTATAGCAGCAATTGCCATCAAAATGGTCAACAGCCGCATACCTGGGAAAGAAATAGGATTCCCGCTAATTTTTCCACTCAACTTCCCTACAGCCACAAAGCTGCCTGAGAAGGTTACTGTACCGATAAGGATACTGAGCAAAATGGTAATGCCGATAGGCACGTCAAACGGCACCGCTACAAGGGTTGACGCGGTATTTTCAGAGAGGGAGAGGTACCTCGCAAGCTCGGCGCTGGCCACAAAGGTGGAGGCAATCCCCCCAAGTCCGTTCAACACACCTACCATTTCGGGCATGGATGTCATTTCAACGCGGCGGGCCATAAGGGCACCCAGGCCACCGCCAATGACCATACCAAGCAACATTTCAACAGGTGTCAGGATTTTTGCTACAAACAGCGTAGCAACTACTGCAATAAGCATTGCGATCGAAGACAGCCGGTTGCCCTGCCGTGCAGTCGCCGGCGACTGCAGCCGCTTCATGCCTACAATAAACAAAGAGGCCGCAACGAGATAAGCTAGATCAATGAGGGTAGCAATCATAATATCAAGTACTCAAAATATCCAGGGTATTCAATGCCACGCAAAGGACTCGACCAGGCGGTTCAGGAAGACTTTTCGGTAGTTTTCTTCTTAAACATCTGGAGCATCCTGTCAGTAACGAGGAATCCGCCCACGACATTTATTGCGGCCACAATCAGCGCGGCAAAGCCCAACCATTTTGCCCAATCACCGCCTACCATGGCAGCAGCCATCAGCGCACCAACGATCGTGATGCCACTAATCGCATTGGTACCCGACATAAGTGGGGTATGCAACGTCTGAGGTACTTTACTGATAACCTCAAAACCAATAAACGAGGCCAATACAAAGACAATCAGGTTTTCAAGCATAACTTTATTTCAAGGCGGGTAAGTTATTGCAAAACAAGAACTTGGAGGTTATCCAGCAAGCAGTCTTTTGACACGCTCGTTGATGACCTCTCCGTTGTGGGTAACGCAGGATCCTTTGAAGATTTCGTCTTCAAAGTTGTGGGTAAACCCTTCGTCCCCATAGAATTCCAACACCATTGCCATCAACGTACGTGCGTACATCTGACTGGCATGCACGGCCATTTCGGATGGAAAATTGGTGGTACCGACAATTTTTACACCGTGTTGTACTACGGTTTTGCCTTTTTCTGTGTAGGCGCAGTTGCCACCGTTCTGGGCAGCCATATCAATTATTACTGACCCCGGCTTCATCGCTTTGACAGCGTCTTCGGATATCAGTAAAGGCGCAGCTCGTCCGGGAATCAATGCGGTTGTAACAACC
>JBCCIM010000323.1 GCA_039111535.1 Bacteroidota bacterium
GGGGCATCCTGTCTTCTGTACATGACATGGCCAAATGGGACGCAGCGCTGTATAGTGATAAACTTTTGCCGTCAAAAGCTAAGTCCTTGATGTGGACCCCCGTTCAGCTTCCTGATGGTACCCCTACAACATTGTCATGGGGAGATAACGTTGACTATGGGATGGGGTGGGAGGTATTATCATACAGAGGACGCCGATTGCAAACACACAGCGGTCAGACGGCCGGCTTTGTTGCGCAGTATATGCGATTTCCGGAGCAACAGATTTCAATCGTGGCATTTATCAACCTGTACGATATGGGAGCCTGGCTGGCAGCGCGTGCAATGGCAGACTTTGTTGTACCTGGGCTTGAGTAACGAGGTCAGCCGGCCTATGAACTAAGTTTCGTATGCGCAAGCTACTTTATTTCATCAACGTGACGGCATGCGTAGAAACGTCGCTATCAGTTTGTAACCGTACGAAGTAGGTGCTGGCTGGCAATTCTGTGGGGGTCCAGACAAAGCGCTGGAGGCCAGTAGCAAGCGGTGTATCTACCAGTATGGAAATACGCCGGCCCAGCAAGTCGAAGATTGCAATCTGCAAGGCCATCGGTTGATCCAGAGAGACCTCCACTGTAACGTGGTTGGGGGCTGGGTTTGGATACAGGTTAAATGAAAATGGCATCCCTGGTCGTTCACCAGCTATGCCAACAGCCGGCGCATACGTATGTACCACGCGGGCTGTATTGACCAATGCTTGTAATAAAAGATCTAACTCTTGCCAGCGGCTTTCTAAAATATCTCCATCGGCATCAACTTCGTAAATGATGCGTGCGTTCATGCGCCACATTTCAGTCAACGGATCAAAAAACTCGGATCGCTTTTCGATTAAATAACCTTGCGTATTGTACGTGTAGAAGTGTCTGCCCAGCGGCCGTGCATCACTTCCTGCCAGCGCGTTAGTTTCCTCCAATATTTGAAACTGTTCATTGTAAAGGGTGAAATGGATGACTATAGGTTGCCACGCATCATTGTTGTAGAGGTCTCCCCGCGACGTACGGGTGAATCCTGCGTAGGAGATAGTTGATCGTACTGAGTTTTGCCACCGCACGCGCTCAATATCCCATTGCTGATCAATGCGCTCAATGACACGTTGTTGATCGTCATACGCTAGCAGTACCCTTATGTAGTTTGTAAGCAAACCGGTGGTAACATCACGCCTTTTGCTCAACTCCTTCGTCGCGACACCATTTTCGAAAGTACGCTCCAGCGAAGCCGCCAGAATCCAGTCCCCGTTTTGCCAACCATAGCTCATCGTCGTTAGTAGTTCGCCGGCATCACTCCAGGTAAGCTCGCTTCGAGATCCGATTGCAAATTCCTGCGCATCATCATCCCAGGATTGCCCATGTACCGTTAGAATGCGACCTTGCGCATCATAGGTATAACTGGTCCTGGACCGTGCTGTGCTGTATGATTGGGTATCACTGTTCCATGAACGACGGGTGCGACTGGCTACGTGGCCATTGGCGTCGTACACATACATATCCTGATTGGAAGGAATCCAGGCCACACTGTCCCATCCTTGATACTCCACCGTGTAGAGCAATCCATCTGCTTGTGATTGTTTGTTTAATTGGGTCGTTAGCCCCGCCGTAACCAGGCAGGTTGTTTTCTCTGCTGGTGTAAGATCACTTTGCAGGAGCTTAAAGTGGGCGTCGATCTTTGTAGCCGCGCTTTTATTATTTGCTGTTGGGTTGTTAGTGTACCCAGGACAAGGGGATAACTCAGCAACAACCTGTGCGTTCACGTGGGCTGTGATTGCGCATGAAAGGACTAAAAGAATAATCCAAATGCAGGTCTTCATTGTAAGAAATGCTCTGGGTTCACGAAGAAGCAGTACCTGTATATCCAAGATACTGACCCGGTATATCAATGTCACGCATCCCTCTACGCTAGCGCGTATATGTCCTCCTTCAACCAGACAGGTATCGCACAAAAAAAGCCGGTCCGAACTATGCGTTCGAGCCGGCTTTTGAATATTGTGGCGGATAAGAAGTGCTTCCTATTTGACCAGCGTCATCTTGCGCGTCTGCACAAAAGCGCCGGCTTCGATGCGATACAGATACGTACCGCTCGGTAAATTGGCCGCGTCGAAGCGCACGGAATAAGCGCCTTGCGTTTGCACCTGGTCAACCAACGTTCCAACTGCCCTTCCGGTCATGTCGAAGACCGTCAATTTGACGTGCTGTTGTTCCGGAATGGCGTACCGAATGGTTGTCTCCGGGTTAAACGGATTTGGGTAGTTTGTATCGAGCACAAAAGCATCCGGCAAGGTGATTTCATCCTGCAATGTAAATGTGGTTTCGGGTGCTTCATCAACAGATACGCTGCCCGAGACGGCTGCCGGCAAGCCCGAGGCAAGTTTGTCAAACCGCAAAGAAAGCACACGTTCCGAAAGCGTTGAAGGTAGCCCGGCAATGGCCAATTTCATTACACCGGGTGTTTCGTTTTGCAACACCTGCCAACCATCTGGCAACTGTGCCTCAAGGTCTGCCAGTGCCGTTGCTTCCGGGTTATAATTTAAGGTCAGGCTGAGCGATTGGGCAGGGCCGGCTTGTTCATTAACCGAAACATGCACCCAGAACTGTTGGTCGTCGATAGACTCGCGTTGCACGGAAAGCTCCGTTGCCGTTGTCGCACTTGTTTTGTTGCTGCCGCAAGCCGGATCCACAGGGAAGCAGCTAATCAATTCAACGACATGCTGTAAAACCAGGGAAGCGTCAAAAGCTGAAATATCTCCATTCCCCGAAACGTCAATCACGGGTGTGATGCTACCGGGTAGAATGATAATCTCAATGGAATGCTGCAGAATCAGGGATGCATCAAGCGCGGAGATGTTGCCGTCGCTGGTGGCATCCCCAAACGTTGTATTGGGCTGGGTGCTTACCAGCGCAACCCAGTCTGAATTTGTGTTGTTTGGTGGCTGGCCAAGGGAGACAGAGCCTCCACCGTTAACTTGCGTTACTGAGCCATTCTGTAGTCCACCGCCGTTGCGTGGGTCGTACCACTGAACGTTCAAGGTGCCAGAGGCGCCGGCCAGGTTCAGGTTTGTTGTACCGCCGTTTTTTAGGTACACCGCGTACACTTCCCCTTCTTTTGCAAAGGTGTAGCTGCTGCCGTTGGTTGCCAATCCATCGTTGGATTTCATCTCGATGTAGGGCAGGTAATTCTGGAAGAACTCCACGGCATAACGGGTGATATTCCAGACGTTCTCGCGATTCTGGAAGTTTTCAGAACTCAGGTCATGGTCGTTCGGGTAGTCGTAGCCAAAGTACCACTCCACACCGCCACCGCCGGCCATCAGGTTTGCCCACAGCACTTCTTTGCGGATGGTGTCGTGGTTGTTGCCTGGGCCATCGGGTGTTGCGCCAAGCTGCCAGGGGCCCGACTCATCCATACATACATACCACTTTTTGCCGGCCGCTGCTGACTTGTTTACCCAGTCGAGTGTCAGCCAGTGTGTGTCTTCCGGCTTGCCAACCTGCAGTGATGGGCCGTCAAAGCTCTCCAGATCAAGCAACGGATCGTAAATTTGATTCCATTGTCCGGGTAGCGTATGAACAACAATTGGATGATCGTACGGATCGAGGTCGTGAATGTAGCTTGCAAAGTCTTTGCGTTGCTGCGTTGTGTTGTCTTCGTTCTCTTCACCCAGATTCCAGGTGATCGCGTGGTGGTACCCAAAGCGGGCGACCAATTCGCGGTAGTACAATTTGCGTTGTACACCAAGGTTGCCGCCGTCCAGGAGGAGTTCGTTCTCCGTTTCCTGGGTCTGGATGTGCAGCATGATACCTTTGCGGTCCATCTGGTCAAAAACGATATTCCACGTTCACAAAAATATGAGAAGGAAAATGGAAAACACAACTTTAACCAA
>JBCCIM010000324.1 GCA_039111535.1 Bacteroidota bacterium
GCACCTGCATCCTGAAGACCAGGCTCCGACCGGGATCGTCAATGAAATACCGGAATCGACTTAGATAATCCCGATATCCGGTGTTGAGTACGTTTTGAACCGATAGATTAACCCGAACAGGCGCATCGCTGAACAACAGTGTAGAAGAGAAGCCTGCATTAAACAATGCATATCCGTCAGGCGGCGGCATGTAGTCCACGTTGGCGGGCACACGCGTCTGCTTGCGTACAAGATTGCTTTCCAGGCTAAAGTGAGTCGCCCGCATCCGTTTCCGGTCTGGCAGGCGGAATTCTGCACTAAAGGAAGCGCGATCACTCGGCATGTTAATCAGTGGCTCGTTTGTTTCGCGGTTGTCTGCACGTACAACAGACAACTGCGTACCCAGTGTGAGCCATGAAGCTACATCTTGTTCAAAGGATGTTTCAAATCCGCGCAGCACAGCATCAGCCTGGCTGTAGCGGAACGTTGGAAACGTACCCCGTATGGTTACGCGGGGCTGTAGATCGGGAAACAGGAATATAAAACCGTCAAAATTGTTGTAGTACGCGCTGAACTCGAACCGGCTATGTTCGCTATCATGCCGTAACGTGGCATCAATACCCACGCTCCGCTCGGTTGACAAGTCTGGATCGCCAATTAAGAACTGAGCTGTACCGTGGTGTACACCAAAGTTGTACAGTTCATTGACACTGGGCGGACGCCAGCCGGTACCCAGATTCGCGCCAAACGACCATGAAGGCGCAAATTGCCAGATCGAACCAACCACGCCGGAAACGCTCGCATAATCACTGATGCGTTTCACAAAATCCCCGCGGCTACCATTTTCTCGGGGCCATGCCCGAACCCAGCGGTAATCCAGTCGGGCGCCGGCTTCGATGGTAAGCTCTTCGGTCACCCACGACTCACGGGCAAAGATACCGCCCGAGTATGCGCGAAAATTCGGGATGAGGAATCCGGTGGCACCATTCTTATTTAGCTGGTTCATGCCACTGATGCCAACAACGCCTATCAGTTGGCCAATCGGCTTGTGATGGAATTTCACTTCTGCCGAATGGGAGACCAAAGATAAGTCAAACGCTGGTATCTCAAGATCATTGTCATCACCACGGCCATGTGCGTCAAACTCCTGCCTGTGATTGCGTTGAAATCCGTATTGGAATTCAAACCACGAACCAGCCGGCATGCGGTAATCCGCATGCAGAGATAACAGGTTATGTGTAATCTCCTGCTTTGGCGAAACAATATCATAGCCAAACTCACCAATAAAGGACGGACCACCTCGCTCAATGGCGCGCAGCAAATCGTTAAGATTGCCGATATGTGCGCCACTGAAAATACCCAGTTCCGTACTGAACCGGCTGTAAAGCGCAACGAGGTTAACCCGCTCCCGACGAAATCCTACAGACGCAGATCCGTTGAATTCCTGGAAGGCCGAGTTTCGGATGACATAATCTGGTGCATGCGCATCGCCAGCTTTACGATAGCTGGTTTGAATACGCCAGCCCAAGCCAGGTAAAGCAGGGGCAGCACCTTCGAGGTACACAGCGCCGGCAGCTTGCAGATTATTGGAAAATCCGTTCAGCGAAAAGTTGCCGGAAACACCGTGACCAGGCACATAGGGCAACTCCAGTGGATCCAACCGGATCACACCGCCAATTGCCCCAACACCATACTCAACCCCAGACACACCTTTGATTACCTGGATCTCTACCGGTGCAAACGGATCAATTTCTGGTGCGTGTTCGCCGCCCCATTGTTGACCCTCTTGCGAAACGCCGGCGTTCAATACCAACACGCGTTGGCTGTGCAACCCGCGTACCACCGGCTTCGCTATCGATGGGCCGGTTTGTAGCAATGTTACGCCAGGTAATGTCTCCAGTGTCTCCCCTAAGGTCTGTCCTCGCAGGTCAACCAATTTTTCCGGCGCCAGAACAGATACTGACCGGGTGTTGATGGTCAGTGCGTCCGTTCTGGATTCAGAAATCAGTATCTCCTCGCCGGCCAGTACCTCAGGCTCCAGCGTAACGTTATACACAACGCGCGCGTCTCCAATTTGCACCATCTCGGTGCGCGTCAGAAATCCGACAAAGCTGAATTGTACCTCATACCTCCCGGCATCCAAACCGGAAAGGTTGTATTTACCATCAACATCAGAGACAGTCCCACGGTCAATAGCAGATACAATAACGTGAACCCCTGGCAACGGATTGCCGGCTTGATCACGGATGGTGCCCGCCAACTCCTGACCAAAAGCCAGGTTGCCGGCAAAAAGGCACCAGATACAAAAGAGGTTGGAAAAGAGTACAGACAACGTGCTGCACGAACCTGGTCTAGGCATAAAAGCCCCAAACGAATAACATGACGGTTTCCACTGCCTTAGCAGCGGATAATTCCTGCTTCACGCTACATAAAAACAAGATGTAGCCTCCTGCTCAGCAATTCATGTTATAGGAGGGGGGCCCCGAATGGAAATAGAGGCGTTACTTAAAGTGCGCGCAGATACAAGTAAAGCAACGTAGGGCCTGCTTATATCGGGAAGTGAAGTCTGTTCGACATCAAACGTGGCATCCCACAATGAAAGGGAGCAAAGGACGCATGATAGATCATGGTCCTCAAGATGCAGGCTGTTATCATTAACCGCATCATAGTCGGGATGCTCATGATAGTACGGACTGTGCACATCCGAAAAAACCTCAACAGCATGCTGCACCTGATGAAGCCAAGGTAATGCCAGGCCTCCAACCAGGAAGCATGCCAATAGAATCGAAGCGATATGTTTGGATGCCGGCCGCACAGGGCGCGTGGGTAGGGATGGAAAATTTGTTCGCAAAAATACGCTATGTATAATAACGCGTGTAGCTGGTGGTATATATATGCTATACGCAGCGAATACGTTACAAGTTTTCTTCCGTCAGGAATCACAGGAAATCCCTTGGCACAGGTGTTGTGTCTGTTCCTGCTGCCGGCTAAGTTTCACATTGCTCGAACCGCTCCGGTGATTCGTGGTAAAAGCAGCCAAATTTTAACGCATTTCAATACTTGAGCTTTACACTTTACATAGGACTCCTGCTCGTATACCTGGCAATAAATATTGCAGAGGGTGCTGATGATGCCGTCCTCGCCAAACGCATCAAAGACGGGGACCACCACGCATTCAAACAGTTTTTTGACCGGTACCACAGCAGCCTGCTGAGTTATCTTTCCCGTCGTGGGCTCGCCCCGGAGGCTGCTGAAGATATAGTTCAAAACGCCTATATCTTCATATGGGAACGACGAAATGAAATTGACACATCAAAATCCCTCCGTGCTTTTCTTTTTAGGATTGGATACACGCGCGCGCTAAATCATTTCCGAGATACAGCCAAATTTGATGGGGAAGCCGACCTAACCTTACATGAATCAACAGCCAGCACAAGTGATAGCACAGAATTAAACCTGGCTAACGCGCATCTCAATAAAGCCATTCAGACCCTGCCAGAGAAAAGACGCGCAGTATTCGAACTCTGCTTCCTCGAAGACCTCACTTACAGGGAGACAGCAGAAACCCTGGGTATCAGCATCAAAACGGTGGAAAACCAGATGGCACACGCGTTGAAGGCCATCCGCGCTGCAATGCAGCCGCTGCGGCAGTGAGGAGTGAGGAGTGAGGAGTGAGGAGTGAGGAGTGTGTCTCGTCCTGCTATAGGTTTACAGCAAAGCAAGTAAACCATGGAAAAGCGAGTAATAAAGCGCTATAGTATATCATTCAAGAAACATCTAGTGGGAGAATA
>JBCCIM010000325.1 GCA_039111535.1 Bacteroidota bacterium
GCACAACACGGGAAGGTCTAGAGCCTGTTCCCTTATACTTGGCGCTACTTTGCCCGGGGTAGGCATACCAAGTAACGTGCCTGATGATTACCGCCTGTGAACAGGAGAATCCAGCACCTGAAGAGGCACAAGCCGAAGCCGTAGTAACCTGGGATGGGACGCAGTCAACAGGTGATCTCCTGTTTTCAATTGAGGGCCTTGCTGGCCCGGAAGCTGTACGGTACGATCCGGATCAGGATGTGTACTTCGTTGCAAATTTTAACGGAGACCCCGCTGGTGATGCAAATGGGTTTGTGTCGCGCGTCTCAGCTGAAGGCAGTATCGAGACACTTGAGTATATGATTGGTACGGAGATGCATCCACTCCATGGCGCACGAGGGATGTACATCGTGGATGATCTGCTTTGGGTAGCGGATGCTGCCGGCATCCATGGATTTAACCGAATGACAGGTGTACACGAAGCGTTTGTCGATTTTACTGCTTTCGAACCCGGGTTCATCAACGATATTGTGCAAGGCCCTGATGGTGCGCTGTATGTAACTGAAACCGGTGGGGGCTCCCGTATTTTTAAAGTAGTGGATGGTGAGGTGACCGTTGTTCTGCAAGATGAGGCCATCGGTCTACCCAATGGTATCACCTGGGATGAAGCGAACAGTCGTTTTGTCATTGTAGCCTGGACGGGCACCCAAACCTTCCAAACCTGGGATCCGGAAACAGGTGAGCTTGTTGGGCTGGCTACCAGTACCGGTGGTAACTATGATGGTGTTGAAGTGCTCGGTGGGCGAACGCTTGTTGCAAGTCAGCAAGATTCCTCCTTGTATCTTGTTGAAAATGGCGAAAGTCGCCCCTACATTTTGCTCGACGCCGCGCCGGCTGATATCGGTATCGACACCCAGCGTATGCGGGTTGCCGTGCCATATGTGGCTGCAAACCGCGTTGATGTTTGGGCGCTCCCCGGTAAATAATGAGTCGCATCCCTATTGTTCTATTTTGCGTATTGGCAGCGGGTTTGTTTAATATCAAATGCGCTGAACAACCCGAAATAATGGCTATGAACCAGAGCCAGGAAGCTGCGGCGAAAACGCTTGCGCTGTCCTTTTACCGTGATGTAATCGGCGATTTGAATGAAGCGATGATTGACTCGCTGATTGCAGAAGACTACATCCAGCACAATCCGATGGTGAAAACGGGCCGCGCCGGCTTCATGGAGGCGTTTGCTTATTTGAAACAAATGCCTCGTCCAGAAAATCCTAAAAGCCCCATCGTGCGGACCATTGCTGAAGGCAACTTGGTTGCGTTACATCTGCAAGTTGAAATAGCCGGCTCACAACAAGTTGTTCTTGATCTTTTTCGAGTAGAAGATGGCAAGCTGGCTGAACACTGGGATGTGATGCAAATGCACCCACGGGAAACCAGCAATGGCCGGGGGATGACCGATGGCGTTGTGGCGATTGAGGATCTGGACAAAACAGCACCCAACAAAGCGCTTGTGCAGCAATTTTATCAATCCATTTGGCTTGATGGTAACTGGGCCCAATTAGCGGACTTTGTACACGAAGCTGTTATGCAGCACCATCATGGGCTTGCAGATGGGTTGCCGGCGCTCGCGACAGCGCAGCATGGCCCGACGCAAATTGATACGGTACACCGGTTGGTTGCCGAAGGGAATTTTGTTGTTGCGCAGTTGGAAGGCACGATCGATGGAACGCCGCACGCCATATACGAGATACACAGGCTTGCTGATGGCCTGATTGTCGAGCAGTGGACCGTACAGCAGGCCATTCCCGACCAGATGGCGCACGGAAATGGCATGTTTTAGATGTAGTAGTGTTCGGCACTCGAAATTCGGCAATCAATACCAAGCCTTTTTTACTTTAACCTTAAAACCACCCCTCTGTATCATTGCAGCCGTTAACCCAGCACCCCGACCGGTATTTTGACACGCGCCCAACGGTGCTACCCATTGCCCGGGCGCTGTATGATTCAGCCAAAGATCTCCCCATCGTCTGTCCGCATGGACATGTGCCTCCCGAACTGCTTGCAGAAAACAAACCTTTCCCTGAGCCTACAGCGCTGCTAATAACGCCGGATCACTATATCTTCAGGATGCTCTATTCACAGGGCATCCCGCTGGAGCAACTTGGTATTCCAACAATTGATGGGACGCCAATAGCTGAAAATCCGCGTGTTATCTGGCAGTGTTTTGCTGATCACTACCACCTGTTCCTCGGTACACCAACGCGGGCATGGATGGACTACGTGCTGTACCACGTTTTTGATGTCCGCATCAAGCTCGAAAGCGCAACTGCGGATACCATTTATGATGCCGTATTGGAGCGACTGCAGGAAGAGGCCTTTCGGCCGCGTGCGCTCTTTGATAGTTTTAATGTGGAAGTGCTCACCACAACGGATGCCGCCACGGACACACTCGCGTACCACCAAATGATACGCGACAGTGATTGGGAGGGACGCGTGGTCCCTTGTTTTCGCCCGGATGCTGTTTTTCGAATCAGTACCCCTGGTTGGCAGCAGGAAATCAAAAAGCTTGCGGCAGTGTCGGGGAAGGAAATAGCGTCGTACCAACACTTCATAGCTGCCATTGAGGGCCGGCGTGAATTCTTTCGTTCGATGGGCGCCACGTCTACGGATCATGCTGTGCTTGTACCGTATACCGAACGGATTTCGAACAAAGCCGCGGAAGACCTCTTCGAACGCGCGATCCGAGGCAAAGCAACCGCCCATGATCAGGCGCAATTCGAAGCGCACATGCTTATGGAGATGGCGCGAATGAGCGTCGAAGATGGGCTTGTCATGCAAATCCATCCGGGCTCCTTGCGGGGGCACAACGCGGCAATAGCCAAGCGCTTTGGACCAGACAAAGGTGCGGACATCCCACTTGCAACTGAGTACACGCAAAACCTGAAAGCTTTGCTGAATGCGTATGGGACAGACGCGCGCCTTCGGTTGGTTGTATTTACATTGGATGAAACCACGTATGCACGCGAACTTGCCCCGCTTGCCGGCCATTATCCGGCGATGCGCCTCGGGCCAGCCTGGTGGTTTCATGACAGCATTGAGGGCATGCGCCGGTACCGCGAGCAAACCACAGAGACCGCTGGCATCTACAACACGGCCGGCTTCAATGACGACACCCGTGCCTTCCTCTCGATTCCCGCCCGTCACGACCTGGCGCGCCGCGTAGATGCTAACTACCTGGCCGGCCTCGTTGCAGACTATAGAATTGACGCAGAGGACGCGCTCAAGATGATGCGGGCGCTGACTTACGATTTGGTGAAGGATACTTATCGGTTTGGCTAATGGCTCGGCCTTGTGCTTTGCAGAAAACTGTGTACCTTCATAGGTCGATTGCTGTATTTTTTTGGTTATTTGCTCGTTATGCCCAACTTGATTGGGTCTTTATATCACAGTTAATATGCCTTGTGAAAATGGGTCATTATGCTCGTTTTTACTCCACGTCATGCCGAATTTGCTCCGGTATCCAGAGAACGCGATAAGTAAGCCAGTGCTCATCGCTGCATACCCACCCAACTGCTCACCCCTTGTGACACAAACCTGATTGCCCTTTGAAAAGATCAATCCAAACCTTACTCGTTTTGTGCCTGTTGTTTGTGCTGCCGGGATTAAGTGC
>JBCCIM010000326.1 GCA_039111535.1 Bacteroidota bacterium
GCATAGCAATTTATGGCATCGAAACGGGTAATCGCCGGCAATTTGGAAAACCGTTGTCAGTTTTTCAACGGAGCCAAAAGGTGCTTTTGCTGGTTACAGATACTCATAAGTGCCTGAAAAAATCAGGCCACATCTAAACGCGTGAGGTAAATAATTGATTCTTGAACAGCGTGCGCCGGCGAAGCTGAATCTTGGATTGCATGTTTTGCAGAAAAGAGCAGATGGGTACCACGATATAGAGACGGTTTTTCTACCCGTTGCCTGGTATGACTCGTTGCGTGCTGAGCCGCATGCGGCCTGGCAATTTACCTGCTCTGATGCCGAACTTCCTACTGATGACGGCAACCTTTGTGTACGCGCTGCCCAGCAATTACAAGCTGTGACGGGTGTGGGAGGCGGCGCACGGTTGCACCTTGAAAAGCACTTGCCTTATGGTGCCGGACTTGGGGGCGGTTCGAGCGATGCAGCACATACCTTGCGCATGCTTAACAAGCTCTGGGATGCCGGCGCAAGTAAAAAAACCTTACACACGATTGCAGCGGGCCTTGGGGCTGATGTTGCCTTCTTTTTGGAAGACCAACCTATGTTTGCAACGGGCCTTGGAGAGCAACTTGAACCATTGTTATTCGAACCTCATCTGGCGTATCGTTTTCCATATGCGCTGGTTATAGTTGTGCCGCCCGTACATGTCGGGACGGCCGATGCGTACCGTGGCATCATTCCCAATAATAATAACCGTCCGGATATTCGTGCGTTGGTCATGTCAAATGATCTTTCGCGTTGGCGGAAGCATTTGGTCAACGATTTTGAAGAGACAGTTTTTCAGCAATATCCTGTTATTCAGCAAGTGAAAGAGCATTTGCTAGCATCAGGGGCCGGGTATGCCGCAATGTCGGGGTCGGGGTCGTCCGTATTTGGTGTATTTGAAGAACAGGTCGATGCAGATCGTGCCGCAGTGCATTTTGAGCAAGCGGGCATGCGTACCTGGACCAGCTGATGCCGTTGGCAATCCCCCTTAAATCGCCTTAATGCCAACTTTCGGTCGGCCTTCTCTGTATTTAGCGCATGCCCTGCCGCGATGCATGTCGTTTTTGTACATGACTTTGCGTTTCTCTTATTGCCTCTCCCCAGTAAGCCTACACGTTGCTGCCGCAGTACCGGCTAGATGTATCGTTGTGTTCTGCCAGGTGCTTGTTCATCAATTGCCGGCATTCTGCTTCATTTTCTTGTTACGTTATCATTAAATGGAATGAAGAAGTGGGGTCGATTGTCAGAGAAGTGTTTCCAATGAAATGAATAGAGGATAGTGTTGATACATGTTTGTGTTATTCCACGCACAATTCTCTTTAGACCCGCACGTTCTTTAACGGTACAGAACTTGTGTTGACACGGTACCCATACGCGTCGTCTGATGCCAGATGCGCCGGTAACAACGTATTAATAACGCTCTTAGCCAGCCCCCCTTCGCGTTATTTGCCCTTACGTACCCAAGGATTTATTTCAAATGATGAGAAGGTATTTGTTTGCAAACACCGTCGCCCGGTGTGCATTTTTGGTGTTGCTTTTTGCTACAGTGTCCGGATTGTTTACATCTGCTGCGCTGGCGCAGGCACCTGAATTGGAAAAACTTCAGCAAAAGCGAGACAGTCTCGAAACGGTACGTGATGCCCTGCAGGAGCAACTCAATGTGGTACATGCTGTACTTGCAGAAACAGAGGCATTGGTTCAGTTGCACCAATCAGCAGATGTGGTCGCTGAGAGTGTGGTATTGATTACCAACATGGAGGCCAGCTTGCGTTCGCGTCCCTCACCGGATGGGCGGGTTGTCCGATTGTTGCCGGCCAGCACCCCGCTGATCGCCATAGATTACGATGGTGCGTATTGGAAAGTGCGGTATGAAGGTGTTGAGGGCTGGGTAATGCGGTTGTTTATCGATGAAGGAGAAGGGGCTTCGGCGTTGAAGGATAAACTCACTGCGATGCATCAAGTGTCTGACGGCGCTACTGCTTCTGAGGATTTGCAGTTGGCTGCAGAACGGGCAGGAAAAGACTTTTTGGTAACAGATTTTGGTATAAATCCGCCTAATTCTGCAGGCGGCATCTCTCTCTATTATGCCTTTGAACACCTCGATTCAACGCGGGCCGTACGGGAGGTGACCTTTTCTATTACACCTTACGACGAAGATGGCTTAAAGGCGCGCGGCCTGAATTCTGGTACATCAACGAAGCGCTTGCGCAGGTTTGGGCCTATCTCTGTACACGACGGGAAAAAAGAGTACCAGTTCGATAATGTATGGTACAATGGCAATATTGCTTGCGCAGAAATCAACCGCATCGACATCGTATACACGGATGGCTCGCGCGCATCACATCGGCAGGAAGTTGGGCACGTGCTGTCGGGCAAAATTAAAAATAACTGTACCCTGACAACCGCGGAGTCATTGGAGGCCGGTCACGAATAAGGGTCAATAAATGCGTTTTTAAATAGCATTGCCGGCACATCGGACTGAGATCTCAGACTGCAATTTTAGGCTAGGCCTCGTCAGGATCTCCCTTGAAAGCGTTTAGATCAATCTCCAGGTAGGATAAGAGCAGGTCAAGCGCCCACGTCTGATTCTCATTGCCGGACCATTCGTACCCTTTGATAACTTCATCTGCTACAGTTTCCCAGTCCACCGTCCAATCTTTATATACGTGAAAGGAGAACTGGTCTGTGTCCGTCTCAAAATAAAGGGCGCCTTCTTCTGGGTCATAAATTGAGTCAGCGCCATCATCTTCCCGCGCCATTTCAGCAGCCAGCACGATAAGCGGCACCTTGAAGTCATAGACCATTTTGTGAACGCGTTTGGCTTCGCTGTTCAGGTAGTTTGCCAGGACTACACAGCCATGACTGCTTGAGATCGCAATTTTTGCTGCATCCCGTGTTGTTTCTTCAGCTTCTATCAGATCCAGGGCGGCTACAACAATTGGCCATACAGCGATAGGTTCACTTCCTGTGAGCGTGCCTTCCTTTCGAGGAGGGGTGACGGTAATACTATCGAGGTTCATTGTACTTGTTAGGGTGTTGTCAAGCGTCTTGGGTCAAAGGTTTCTGCAAAAGACAAAAGTCGGTTATTGCTGCACACTCATAATCGTTACAAATATTGGATAACGGAGAAGATTGTACAGACGCGTCTTTGAGCAGGTTACGCGTGGTTCTGTCGCTGGAGTTCGTATTGTTTCTCCAGTTCCAGGGCTTTTTCGATTAAGGTTTGTTTAAGTGGCACCAGGGTGTCATGTTGTTCAATGTATCTATCCATTGCCTCTTCAAGAGACGATTCGCGGGTGACAACAGTACGTCGTTGTCGCTCCTCGGGTACAACAATACGTTCTATGGATGCGATATTATTGGCCGCACCCAGTGCAGTTCTGATTTGCTGGCCGTCGATATCGGTTGCAGCATTTTCCTTTACCTGGTAACGAACGCGCACCACAGCATCGTGTACTTGCCCAAGGGAACAATGAGCTCCAGCCCGAAGGGTGCGGGCGTGTAGCCCTGCTCCCGGATGAAGAAGAAGGAGAGGAGCAAGCTATAGGCGACACCAGGCACGAGGAACAGGCCGACCAGCAGCTGCCCGAGGC
>JBCCIM010000327.1 GCA_039111535.1 Bacteroidota bacterium
CATCACGAATTTTTCAGCATGCGAGCTACACAAACTAGATGAAAAAGTGTTACTACATCGTTTTTTTGAGAAGCAAAACAACGCGACATAGAATATCGATCTTTGGCATTCCGGAGTCCGCATGCACCCATGCGTACAGCCAGGTCATGGTCTCCAGCAAGCCGATCGATGGCTTCTGCAAGCTGCTGATCGTTGTTGGGCGATACAAGCAGAGAGAACTCATCCAGGGCATATTCGGGGATCCCACCAGCTTTGGAAGCGATGACGGGGCGTCCTGCTGCTGCTGCCTCCAGGGTAATCAGGCCGGCCGGCTCCTCCCAAACGGAAGGAAAAACAATACCGCGGGCGTCAGCCATGATTTGTCTGACTTGTTGCTGATCCACCCAGCCATGAAAGGTCACAATATCTTGTAAGTCGTTGCGCTTGCAATATGCTTCGAGTTCTGCATGCAACGGTCCATCGCCGGCAATGTCGACGTGGATGTCCGATTTGACCAGCTTCAGCGCGCGCAGCAACCAGGGCACCCCTTTCTGCGGCACGAGTCTGCCAAGAAAGGCAAAGCGAGGTTTATCGGAATTTGGAATGTCCTGCGTCGGCGCCGGCCTATCTGGTGCAGGCGAGTTGAGTACGTGCAGCATGGATTCATCGAAACCCGTCCTAACCATCCAGTCTTTCAGGAAATGGCTGACTGTAAACGTATGTACGGCTGCACCGAGGCGAAACTCGTTTTTGATACCGCCAAAATTGCGTTTGATTTTGGCTACTTTCAGGCTCCCACACCGTTCGGTCAGGTGTGTCATGAAGCAGCCGGCTACAGAGTAGTGCCGTTTGCAGGGCTGGCTGGAACGGGCGAGAAACCGGGTCCCGGTTGGACATGAACCCTGATTACCGTGCATCGTGCGCACCGTGGTCACCCGATCTTCCGGGAGCAGGTACACAGGCTTGTGTAAATGAAGGATATCGCAGGAAAGGGCCTTGCATCGCGCAAACAGCGCAGCGTCATCAGCCACAATTTCTGTATCATTGCGTCCTTCTGCATGCGCAGGATCGCGCGAGAAGTAAACGACGTCCATCCCGGCTGCCGTCTGTGCTTCGCCAAGCCGGCGCACATAGGTAGCAATACCTCCTTTGGCCCACAGATTAGGTGCGTAATGTGCTATCTTTTTCACGGCTTCAGGCGGATTAACTTTTGATCAGCGGTTCGGAGACCAGCGGTGCCACGCTGGCCAACGGGTACTTCCTGACTTGCTCCATGCGCTCCAGGATCGCTTTCCAGTCTCCCGTGGGTACGATGTAACCGTTCTCGCCGGGTACGATGTATTCTTTCATCCCGGTGTCTTCTGTTACAATAGCCGGCACGCCACAGGCCAATGCCTCCATCGGCGCGTATGCAAATCCATCTTCATAACTGGGATGCACATAGACATCTGCTTCCTGAAATGGTTTAAGCGGATCACCCGGTGCAAACTTGATGCGTTTGTCCCCACCAATGAGGCGGCCAAACCAGGTTTTCATTTTGCGCGTAGCGCATCCACCAACCAGCGTCAGTTCTGCCCGCTGATTGGAGAGTGCTTTGAATGCTTTGATTAACAGTGGAATCCCTTTTGTAGCATCAACCCGTCCCGCATAAACAACCCGAAAAATGCCATCATCGGGCTTGCGCGCCGGCGGGGTAAATTTAGGGTGAACGGCAAGCGATGTATGCCTGAGCTTGGCCGGCGAGATGCCTTCGTCTATTAACGACTGCCGGGTGTATGCTGCGTGCGTGTAGATGTAATCCGCCATCTCGTATTCCCGCATTGTTTTGCGGGCGAGCGCTTCATTAAGCCACGTATCTTTTACACCATGCTGCTTTGCGGCAATGGCATGCATCCGCTGCACATTGCGGACATGGCTGTTTGCTGCAATCAGTTCGAGCGTCCCATAACCCAGAGCGCGTGCCTTTTCAAAACTGAACAGCGACTTGCCTACAAAGCCCATAAAACAGGTTGCTTTGATATCGAGCGCAGCGGCAATGCGTTTGTCGAAAATGCGTTCCCCAACATAAGCTGCCCACTGCGGACTAAACCGTAGCGGGGTGTATTTTTTCAGAAATCTAAGGCGGACAAAATCGACGGTGCGGGCAATTTTTTCATCGCCGGCTTTGTGTGTATGGGCATAATACGCCGTTAGCTCGCCGCTTGCACGCGACTCTTCAACCAACTGGGCAAAGTGTTGTCCCAGCCCTCCCTTTCCATAAGCTGTTCTACAAGCTATAACTCTCATAAGTCACGTGGAGCACCCACAAACCCATCTATGAATATGTTCGGAAGCACATGCTGGGGAGATATGACAAGGCACCAAAAGCTGGTTTTTTCGAGCCATATATCTGTGCTGGATACTGGCTTCGATTTGTGCATTCATTGCTTTTTTTGACACCTTAAATTCGTTGCAACACCCCCAAAATGCAGAAAGGCCAGGTACCAGCCGCCTCGCATTTTAGCAAGCTCAGCCAGACTGCCGCAGCGGCTGTGTTCGTCTACGCCGGCCAAGGGTCATTCTATTGAAGAAACGGGCAAAAATTTTGGATTTGACCGTAAAGTGCCGCACCTTGTGATGCTTGCGCTCCTGCATTTGCCAGTACCATTCTTTGGCAAACAACTCTACGCGCTGTGCGACCGATAACCCGTTACCGGAAAAATCATACCCAAATTCCTGCATCTCTTTTTTGCAGATGGTTTCGATCATTGCTACATCATGATCTGCAAGATTCTTTTTCCACTTGTCCAACATGTCTGCAGAAATCGGCCGGGTAGCCGCCTTGTTGAATGAAGAAGCGGCCTCTGCTTTCATATACCGGCTTGCGTCTTTGTAAAAAGACAACATCGCCGGCTCAAACGCTTCACCAATAAATGTGCAGATTGACCTTACAGTTGCTTCAGGCGCGGTGACAATGTCTTCGTAGCGCAGCAGCATCCGCTGCGATGCTGGTACTGCGTCTTCGAGGATAGCCCGCCCCTTTTGCATAAATTTTCGCCGGCTCATCGCATTAAACGTAATGTCGTCCGGAAAAAATGTAGTCTTCATCATCGAACTGACGCCGGCCCGCGGATCACGGACAAGGTGAATAAACCGGGCATCGGGAAACATGGCCAGCAAGATATCTGCATAAAACAAATTGCCAGGTGTTTTTTCGCCCCAGCGTTTTTTCGCCTGCCCACTGGCCCAATGTTCCAGCACCATTTTGTAGGGCAAACAGAAATTCTGCTGATCAGCTGCTAGAATTGTTGTTTTTAGTGCCGTACGATCGATGCCTTCCAGTACACTGCATTTGTTGTCCACAAAATCTGTAACAAACCGCGTGTAAGCGTCATGCGACAAGCCCGGGGCACGCCATTGCTCAATGGGTACGCCAGCCATAAAGGAGCCGAAGTAGATAATTTCTTCCGGGATTGCAACATGGGGATGGGCATTCAGAATCAGCCGCAACAAAGTGGTCCCGGAACGATTGGCGCCTACTATGAAGATCGGTGATTCCATATAAGATTGGGGTCTCTGCTGCGTACGTTTCTAAACCAGCGGTGCCGCGCTTACTTGCGGGCAAGTCCAAACCTGCGTAATGTGCGC
>JBCCIM010000328.1 GCA_039111535.1 Bacteroidota bacterium
AGCAAGCGAAGCATTCTCAGAAAGTGGCTCCATGTCGAACATATCGCCGGCTTCAGAAATAGCAGCGAAAGTATCCGTTACCACTTTGCGGGCGGCTTCCAACTGGATGCTTGGGATAGGCTCCGGGACAAAGCCATTTCTCAACGATTGTGCAGCAGCATCATATTGATCAGCAAACTCTTGAAAGATTTGTTCAATATTGGAAAGCTGTTTCTTAAGCGGATTGCGTTCTTCTTCAAGTTCTTGCATGATGTTCATTGCTTTTGAAGTCCAACTGATCGGGTTTTGATTGGCTAAAAACGTAGGAGGGGCGATACAGAATTGTATTATTCATTCAATCAAATCGCCATAATCCCTTCGTTGCGTCTCAAAATGTTGGCGAAGACTGATGTAATAATTAGAAAGGCAACTCTCGTGCCAGATTGACGTGTGGGTTGAGGTTTAAGTGGTTGGTGAAGTCTGGATCATGGACCGGCAGCCGCACGCGCCTCTGCGATGTCTTTTGTATAGTTAAAAACGCGGCTAAATGTGATGAATCCGTTGGTGTAGCGCCCCTGTTCGGTGTGTAAATCGCTACGGAGTTTTACGATCAGTAATTTGTATTCGCTTTTTGAGCTGCCGCTTAGCGGCGTGTCGAGATCAGCAGGTGACACGTAGTGCACGCGCACATTGGCTTCAAAATAAAGCGAATCACCGTTTGGAAATACAAACGGGATATCCTGCCAGGTGGTACCCATGTCAAGGTCGTCGATGTCATCACAGTCGACGGTATTCTTCACCGGCTCATCGAGATCGCAAGCGGGTACGTTGCCAAAGGCGCCGGCTGACTCGTAGTCCGTAATGTTGGGTTCTACACCGCCATTTGCAAGCCATTGGCCAGGGGTCGTGCGCTCGTCATAAGAGAGCAGTTCTGCCGTTTCGAGTACACGGCGGGCAACCCCGCTGCCCATCACTTCCAATTCGTCGTCAATTTGTTTGGCATACGACTGGGTATGGCTTTGGAGCTGGTTGAAAGAGAGCAACAGCGTGATGGCGAGCGCCATTATCGCAAAGAGTGTTTGTTGCATCTATCCGGGTGCTTGAGGTATGGGTAGCGTTGTTTAATGAAATGCCAGATCTAGGAGCTACAGCTGCGCTATTCCGATCAAGTTGTCGGAATAGCGCAAAAATACAGGGTGTGACTAGTTGCAGCCGGCTGTATAGACATGCGCCATTTTCCAGTAAAGCGAGTCGTTTGTATAGATTTCGACATCAATTTCGGTTACGCTTCCATCTACATTGTGAATGGCAACCGTCTCGATCGATAGCTCGCGGTCTTTGTTGGGCAGGCCAATCGTACGCGTTTCCTGGTCCATTCCGGTATCGATTGTCATGGTCACGGTACGGCCGTCATCATCTTTGTCATACATGACGTAGTCGACATAAACGGTACGTGGTGAGGTTGCTGCAGGAATTTGGAATGTTTCAGTGTGGCCGTAATGGTACATGCGCATGTCGAGGTACCGGCCTTCGCTGAAGTGTGCCCCTGGAATGCGGCGGTGTGCGTAAACAACAAAGCCACGTGCGCCATTGCCAGAACCGGTATCCACATCTACACTAATACCTGATGTTGGCGTCAAGGGTGTTTCGAAGTATCCCATGGAGTGGTCGCCGGATGCTGTCGGATCTTCCAACGTGGTATCCTGGCCGGCTACTGTGGTAAAGGTTACATCATCAATCCGATTGGTGCGGCCGCCTACCTGGGCTTTAAGGAATCTAATCTGCGTGGTATCTGTGAGGGCAATGGTGGCGCCATTGTTCAGCAGCGTGCCATTGTCTCCCATACCAACGCCCTGAATTTCTACAAAGTTGGCACCCGACGTCGAGCCGCAGGAATACTCCCAGCTTGAAACCGGATCAGCATAGGTGAAAAAAGTTTTTTCCATGACGTGAGAGGCATCGCCGTACATCCCTTTGATTTCGAGCTTTACCATGTCGCCATCTGTCGCGCCCATGGGGAATGCCCGTATTTCATAAGAGCCCCCCTGAAAATCGCCGGTGTCAACGCCCGACGCGTCGTATGCGCTGCCGTTAAAGGCATCAAACGCTGCAAGGACGGAATCGCGTGGCCCGCCAATTTTTTCTACGCGCCGCTCTGCGATCGAGAAGGCTGACATGGCAATTTCTTGCGCAATATAGTCTTCCTGGTAGTCGACTTTGGTTTCTTCTGTTTGTGTTTGTGCCTCGGAAGTAGCACTCTGCTTCATCATTACAAAAAGCAGCGTAGCTACAACCACAACGGCTATACCTTTGCCCATGACGGTTATGTATTCGACGAGGCAAGTTTCCAGTCGACCATGCAAGGCGATGCCACCTGATCAGGTCGCAACAGGTCTGGTCCTCAGCGTGAGAGTATTCTGTGATGTATCAGGGCAGGCAATGTCTCGGGAATTACAAGAATGTGTAATTCAGTAAAGCGGGGTGCCGAATTGCTTTGTGCCCGTATTAAAAAGGGTATGCTTAAATTGTAGGGAAAATATCGGGAATGGGTATACAACTTTTGGCGCATTGCCGGCGTCGTGAAAAGCAAACCGTAAGCGCTGCGCACCATCAATACCGGCGTATGTTTACTGTTGTTGCCCAGTTGAATTCTCGCAAATAAGCAGTACTTGAAAAATTGGGCAAGGCGAGGGTAAATGCGATATCAAAAAACGCCGTTTGTGGCTCCAGTAATACAGTTTGTCCCTGGTCATTAAGCGTGTTAACGCGAAAATAGGATACCCATTCTGGCCCTTTGCCTACCTCGTTCCACGCCGAAAATCCTCCTCCGGCCAATTCCTCCCGCATATACCGTGTGACCTCGTATAGCTGGATGGTTGTATCAGGTAGCGTCAGTACCTTTGATGAATCCAAGGTGTAGCGCGTTTCCACCCGTACTGAGTCTACGTTAAACGTAACCGGGTCGATGTTCAACGTGTCTCTAAAAAACGTGATTTCTTTTGTATTGATACCTTCGTAAACGAGGTTGGAAAACAGAATGTCTCCGTTGTCCATATTGGTGCCGGCAAGGGAGAAATCACCCTCAAGCCATTCCGCAAAATCAAGTGAAAACTTCTTGGATGAATAGACCGAGTTCTGCTCGATATTGAAATCTGTAGAACGCTGCTGGATGGTGAAGAGCAACAGAATCACCACGCCGGCAATCATAATTGCGATGATATTGTCGAAAATGGATAACATAAACAGGCCGGTTGCACGCGGGAATTACCCTATAATCTCGTCCCATCACCGGCGAGTTGCTAACGCATTTGGTAAGCAGATTGTTATAGCCTTTGGCGCACAAAAAAGGCAAAAACGATCAGAACCCGCGATTGAACGTCAGGTCACGGCAGCGGCTTGGTCCTTCAGTACCAATAACCCCGTCAATTCTTAAATCAGCTTTCCGACAGCATTTTCTCAATAACCTGTACAACGGCGTTGCTCTTGCTGTTATCCAATGCGTCGGAGTGGGGAGCAGCAAATCTTCCAGAATCATTGTCAAAGTAAGATCCTGAAGCTGCGTTGAATGAATTTGACAAAGCTGCGCGGG
>JBCCIM010000329.1 GCA_039111535.1 Bacteroidota bacterium
TGACGCTGCCGAACGGCCGCGATACGCGTCAGATGCTGGTGTTGCGCTAAGTATCTATTGATGTCAAACTGTTTAGCGCCTCAAAAAAGCCGAGGCCTTAAAAAAGCTGCCTAATGCAACCCGCATTTGGCAGCTTTTTACGTTTTGCATTTATTTCATGTAGTACGTCTCCCCAGAGGCGATGATACTACCAATTCTCCCGCTTTGAGGGGCGGCAGGCCGACAAAGTGGGACAGGTGTGTGTCGCTACGTTTCAAGTGAGCACTATGCCTCTTGCCTGTGCATCTGCCGAGAGGCTATTTTAGCCAATTTTAACTTCCTTGTAAACGTTCACGCATATGCAGGTGTCTCATGAAGTACTAAGATGCTATTAGACATTTAGCTGCCGGCCTTCATGAAACCAACTCTGTTTTTAATATCGCTATGCATCATGGCTACTGGTGTCAAAGCGCAGGACAATAATACCCAGATTGCGCAGCAAAATACACATCAAATCGCGATGAAGCCTGCTACAGATCTTAGTGGCCAGGCTATGTTGCAGGATATTTTCCTGGGTTTTGATTTTCAGCCGCAGTCTGCTTTTTCCGAAGCTCCCAGCGTTTCGAATGTAGCCCTGATGTACAGCAAGGTGCGTATGACTGCAGCTACTACCGGGCATTTCTGGAGTGCCCGGGGTAAAACGGCGGGCGGACAACTGTTTTACCTGTTCGACAGGAATGATAATGGTGAGCTCCGGGATGAAGACCCCGTGCTGCTTCCAGATAGTGGGATGGTATATGTTGAGTGGCCTATGCGGCGTATTGAGTCTGATGCCTCACCAGCGAAGATAGCAACGCTTGACATTCGGGTGCGCATCCATGCAAACGCCAATGCAGAATGGCAGATCAATACCCTCTGGGAAGCTACACTGCATGCGAAAGAGGAGGACTTACAGGTAGGGATCGTCCGATTAACGGATAACCAATTTCTTGCATTTGCCGACGTAGACGGAGATGGGGTGTATGAGAAATACCTGGATCCTGCCCAGCCTTTTGGATTAGGCGGACCATTTTGGACCTATAATGTCAATTTTGAAGCGCAGGTAGTCGTGCTCAGTCCCACGGACAAACATCCAGTTGCTCCAGGCTGGAAAGCACCTCCGCTTGAAGGCATTACTTGGCCTGATAGCAAAAGCGTCGTTTTGCCGCAGAACACTGGGAAGGTAACCATGCTTGTTTTCTGTTTGCAGACGTGCAGTGGATGCCGGGACCTTGCACCTTACTTACGCGAATTCGCAGCTGCGTATGGGGACACCTCGGAGTTTCGGATGTGGAGTGTGGTGCCGAGTGCTGAAGAAGCTGCTGGCAACGCGCGCGACGTATCTCCTGATTTATTGCAAGTGATCAGCCCTGCGGCCTGGAAAGACTATGGCGTTGCGCCGACGCCCACAGTGTTTGTTATGAACAATACTGGCGAGATAGTGCATCGTAGTATCGGTACGTCCAAAGCCATCGTTGAAGAAATTAAAGCAACCTTATTGCGCCACCTAAACAGATAATGACGCCAATTTTATGAGCTGCCGATTGAATTTGCCTATTGCATGGCGATGGTCGAAATTCTGTTGTTGTATTCACGAGTTTCGAATATCCCTTGACTGCTGAAAAGTTACAGCTCATATACTGGATCTCAACGGGCTTGCTTTGCGCCGTTCTCCTGTGGAGCGCATACACCTATTTCTTTCAGGAAGCTGCCATTGCTGGCATTAAAGCGCTTGGTTTTCCCGATTTTTTCCGTATCCAGCTCGCTATTCTAAAATTATTGGCTATCGCTGCACTGTTGCTACCTGTTGTGCCGATGTACATGAAAGAATGGGCATATGCAGGAGTGGGATTATTTTTTCTCACTGCGATTGTGGCCCACATTGCGCATCGAGATGGGGTGGGTATTACTGGTCTATTGCTTGTGTTTTTTGCTTTACTTATTGCGTCGCACGTAACGCTGCACCGGCTTCAAACGAGCTAGATTACGAGAATTACTGGACTACTTGATCTGCGTATAAACGTAACTCCAGCATCAGAGCTGCGGTAAGTATCTAAATAAACCCCGCTTAGCTATGACCATCATGCACATGTTGTGCAAACTACCCCTGCTATGAGATTCCCAATTATACCATTATTCCTGACCTTTTTGTTCATTTCTGCTTGTACCCAGCCAGCTGAGCAAGTTGCAGTGACAGAAGACGTCACAAATTTTTGGAAAGCATATGATCAAATTACAGCAGTAAGCGATAGTGCTACGCAGTTTGCGTTGATCGATAGTTTGTTTATCGCACCGGGTACACCAGGGCTGCAAGCCATTATGCAACGCAGAGGGTATACCGCGGCCTCGTACATCGACGCGATCAATAGTTATCCTGAGTTTTGGGTCTCGGTGCGCCCAAATACGCTGCGTGCTGAAGCGTATGCTGAGAAGATTAACGCCGGCGTGGAGAAACTTCGTGCCATCTACCCAACCCTGCAGCCGGCGCGCGTATACTTCACTATGGGGGCTCTCATGACCAACGGTATGACGCTTGACGATGTCGTATTCATCGGATCTGAAGTAGCTATGGCCGACAGTGCGGTGGTAACAGACGAGTTGCCGGGAAGGTTGGGCGAAAACTTGCGCGTGTATTTTGATGCGAACCCGATAACCCACATTGCCTTTCTCAATGTGCATGAGTACGTGCACACACAACAAAGTGCGTTTGGTAACACGCTGGTACAGATTGCATTGCAGGAAGGCGTAGCTGAATATATTGCCGTCCTGGCTACAGAGAAAATCTCACCTACGCCGGCGGTTGCTTTTGGCCAGGCGAACGAGCCGGCGGTCCGTGATCGGTTCATCACCGAAATGTTTAGCCCAAACATAAATGATTGGTTGTACAACAACTTTTCAAACGATTTCGAGATGCGCGACATGGGGTACTATGTAGGCTACGCGATTGCAGAAGGATACTACGCAAAGGCTCCTGATAAAGCGCAGGCAATTGCTGAACTTATAGAACTCGATTATCAGAACCTGACAGCCGTTGAGGCCGTGGTAGATGCTTCAGGCTATTTCCCGCAGCCAATGCGTGCCCTGCAGAATATGTATGAAGCAAACAGGCCGCGGGTGGTACGTGTGACTCCTTTTGATGCAGGCACAGCGCAAATTGCCTCGGGGGCAACCCGCCTTACGATACAGTTTTCGCGCCCGATGAGTCCGCGTTTCCGAGGGTTTGACTATGGGCCGCTCGGTGAAGATAATGTTATGCGGATTCAACAGGTCTTTGGATGGTCAGACGATGGTACGGCATTGGAAGTTGAAGTTAACCTTAAACCCGCCCACAGACAACAGATGACGCTTACCTCGCAATTCAGGGCACCGGATGGGGCTGCCATTGAGCCTTTTCTGATTGATGTGACAACACGTTAGCAGTGCAGCCTGCGATATTAAAGAGTGCAAGCCGCGTACCGCAGTGTGCAGAATTTTTTGAAGTATGCAGTTGCATGCAATATGGCGCGCCTTTTTCAGTTATAAGGGGTGTAACCCGTATAA
>JBCCIM010000330.1 GCA_039111535.1 Bacteroidota bacterium
CCAGTAGCAACTCTTCTCCCAGATATACGGCAAACCAGTTATCAGCCCAGCCTTCCAGCAAAAACGAATCTGTATCGCTGGGCTCCACTTCACTCATGGTTGCGCCACATCCAATGCTGGCCAGGCAGAGGGTCAGAAAAAAAGTCACGCAGTCTATTACGGCTACAGGTCTCATTTGAAATTCCATAGGTTTGGGGTGAACAACTTTTCACTCCCCAACCTTACGGCAGACATGTTCAGGACTTGTTCAGATCAGATGTGCAATCCGTTTAAATATAGCTCGTGGGTACATTAGCGTATTACCGTCCGCGTGCATGCGAAACACCCTTCCCGATAAATGTTAGCACGGTAATTTGGAAGCGCTGCAGTGCCGTGAGGGTTATCGGGCGTGTCCACAGATCGTACTGCCGGCGCTCAATCTCACCAACCAGTTCGAGTCCAGTCAACCAGTTTTTCTTGAATGGACGGCGGAATTTACGCGGCACCTCCTTCACAAGCGGCTGCCCCTGCGCAAAAGCATCCCGAATCCTGATTACCTGCTTCCACAATAGCTTTTGCGTGCGCGCGTCGTTCACACCTTGCGCCAACGCTTCAATCGACACACCGGCTTGCGCAAGGTCTGCAAGTGGAATAAACAACCTGCCTTTTTTGAGATCGTCTTTCAAAGCCAGCAGCTTCCCGACCAGGCTAAATGCAGTTGCCAGATTAGCAACCTGGGGCACCTGCCACGTATGCGCCATATCTGCGAGGCCGGCAACCAGCGTCCCCCGGGGAATCACAACAGCCTGCATGTATTGCTTCAGGGCGGCATTATCCTCAAACTCCAGCGCACCATAGTGATAATATGCATGCTCGAATTGCTGAATAAAGAGCTCAGGCTTCAAGTTCAGCGTTGCCGCGTGTGCAAAGATGGGTTTGCAAAACGACTCAGGCACAAGCGCACAGGCCCCATGCTCTCGCAAGATCGCAGCCTCCTTCATCAGCTTTTCCTTTAGCTGATCTCTGGGTAGATCATCCACTGCAAGGGTTTTGAGCTTTTTGTCCCAGGCCAAAATATCTTCAAATCCTTTACGCTGCGCCGCATTCCATGGTGCAGTTGCAAAAGGTATCCACTGTGCTTCATCCATAAAAAAAGGAGCGCTTCAAAGGTTATTGAGCGCTCCCAAACTAGTGCTTCTTTAGTAAAGCTGCCAGTTGATTTTGTATACAGATTTATTGTCCCAGCACGTGGCGATACCCGATGGCCAACACAAGCTGATCAAATTCGCTGAGGATGTATTTCAACTCAAGGAATAAAAAGCCGGTTGCAAGTGCATATTCAATGCCGCCTCCAATATTGAGTCCAAGTTCAGAAGACGTATCGGAGCCATCAAATCCGGTACCTTCGCTTTTAAAACGGAAAAGCGCGTAGTTCAAGCCAGCGAGTCCGTAGGCACGCATTATAACCGAGGTATAGAATACGTAGTGGGCAACCACGTTGAGCGTGATCAATGTTTGTGTAAAGCTTGAACCTATAAATTCCGTTTTTTCAGGGAAGAAAAAGGAGACATCTCCACCAAGGGCAATGCTTGTTGTCATGAAGTAGTAATACATAAGCTGGAGCCCCAATTTTTCGATCTCCGAGCCATAAACAAGGCCGCCACCAATGGACGATTCTCCTTCCAGTGGCATCGCATCCACAGCGCCATTGATCGGCATCATGGTCGCAGATTCCACCATAAGCTTGACTGGCGCAAGATAGGCTGATGAAAGGGTTTCGAGTTGCGACATCCGCACACCATCTGCTCGCAGGCCAATCCGCGAATCATCATTTGCTAATGCAGTAGTACTTAAAGAAAGGCATAGTACGGCACTCAATAGGCCGGCATAGTAGATATTTTTCATTCAACCAGACGTTTAATTAATAGATAAGCATATGAGGGCATTGCGGGGCGCTTTCCCTTCAATACTCGTTACACACACATTAGAAGCGCAAAATGCCCCTTTTCTGCGACACGGCAAGAAAGGCTGCCGTTACCGGGCACCGGTCCCTGCAAGATAGGTCCTGAATTTCTCATAAGAGGCCGGCATCGGTGTTACGCATTTGTGGCGCAATGCAAGCTCAGCCAGGGTGCGTGGCGTTTCTGGTTCGGTACCAATTGCTTGCTTCACAATCTCCGGGAATTTGGCCGGATGCGCCGTAGCCAGTACAACACACGGGCGATCTGCACCATGCACTTGCTGGTAGCGCCGCACACATTCCAATCCGACAGCCGTATGCGGGTCAGCCAGATAGCCCGTTTCGCGGTATACATCGCGCATGCGCTGGAGTGTTTCTTCGTCACTAACGCTGCTTCCCCATATTTTTCGCGTCGCCTCTCCGTTCGGAAGCAATTGTTGCAAGCGCTCGAAGTTGCTCGGACTCCCTACATCCATCGCGCTTGATGGTGTTTGCACCGAGTCTTTGAAGGATACATCTTCCTGCAGAAGGTAGCGCGGAAAGAAGTCGTTTCTGTTGTGCGCCGCAATAAATTGATGCACAGGCAAGCCGCTCATATGCGCCAGCATACCTGCCGTCAGATTGCCCAGGTTGCCGCTTGGCACGCAGAACACGGGTTCGCTGAATCCGCCATGGGCAACCGCCCAGAAATAGTAGAGCATCTGCGGAAGCAGCCGGCCAATGTTGATTGAGTTGGCTGATGACAGCCGGCAATGCGCGAGGTGCTGGTCTTGAAACGCCTGTTTCACAAACCGCTGACAATCGTCAAAGGTACCCTCAACAGCAATCGTTTCAACGCCTTTGCGTTCAACAACCAATTGCAATTCCTGGGTCGGACTAACCTTTCCTTTTGGGTACAGCAACACAACCTGTACCCCGTCCTGGTTGGAAAACCCATCAGCCACCGCACTACCCGTATCACCAGACGTAGCCACGAGAATCGTCAGCTTCTCTTTTGCATCCCGGTTGAAATAAGAAATAAGCCGCGCCATCGTACGCGCGCCAAAATCTTTAAACGACAGTGTTGGTCCGTGAAAAAGCTCTAGCACATATACATTCTCCCAGCCTTTACCTTTCAAAGGCACGAGGCTCAGGGGGAAATTGAGCGCATCATCCAGCAAGGTAACCAGTTCGGATGCGGGAATACTTTCGCCAATCCACTTCGACAAGATGCTGGAGGCAATAGAAGCAAGCCCGCCGTTGTTTTGCCAGTCAGCATCTTGCAAAGAAATCACATGTGACGGAGACAGCAGTCCTCCATCACGGGCAAGGCCGGTGAGCAACGCCTGTTGAAATTGAAGTCCTTCCTGTCCTCCTCTAGTACTGGCATACGTAGGCGCAACCATCACCATCCACCTGCGGCTATATTCTCAACTACAATTATCATGGGGTATTTTAAAGGTCAGTGGTTGCACGTTGGACACCTGCCTCATTGACCCTGGAGAGGTAAGCGGATGAAGCGATGCCCGTGGCAAGACTGGCTTCCTGCATGGCAAGCATTACAGATTGGGCCTCTGCATGCTTA
>JBCCIM010000331.1 GCA_039111535.1 Bacteroidota bacterium
ATGCACGATGTTCTGTCGAGACACCTCCAGCATCAGGTACGGGTTGGCTGCCGGCTGCTGGGCTGTGAACAGGGCCTGGAAGTTGGCCATATGCGCATGCTCTACCAGCCTCTGAATACACACATACATCCATACATTACATACCTTAAGTGGTTTCTTCAAATCCAGTCTGCCCACACTGAGCACTTGTGTGACAGTGTCATGCACGATGTTCTGTCGAGACACCTCCAGCATCAGCAGATACCCGGCAATGACCAGAGAAGAGACCATCGCCACGATTTCTGTATAGGCATTGATGCGCCACCAGAACCAGCGAAGGATATAAATGAGTCCAGTGCCTGCACCCAAAAGTAGCAACAGGTTGAACGCCTGCCCGGCATCAGTTAACATTAGACCGAGGCCAAGCCCGAGGAAGGTAGACAGCACTGTAAACAACCGGCCCGCCCAGACGAGCTCTTTCTGACTTGCCTCTGGTTTGATAAATCGCTGATAAAAATCGTTGACCAGATAGGAAGCACCCAGGTTTAATTGGGTCGACATGGTCGACATGAACGCGGCAATCAAAGAAGCCGCAACCAGTCCAAGCAGACCACTGGGTAAAAAAGTCAACATAGCGGGGTAGGCTACATCGTGGCCTAGTTTGTCAGCTGGTAGGTTGGGGAACGCTTCCTGAAGATCAGACAGATTAGGGAATACAACCAAAGAAGCGAGCGCAATCAAAATCCAGGGCCAGGGGCGAAGTGCGTAGTGTGCTGCGTTAAAAAACAGTGTGGCACCCATGGCGTTGGTCTCGTCTTTTGCCGAAAACATACGTTGCGCGATATAGCCACCGCCACCAGGTTCAGCACCTGGGTAATATGACGCCCACCACTGTACAGCTAAGGGCACAAAGAGAACGGGAATCCATACATTGGGGTCGGAGAAGTCTGGCATCAGGTCTAATTTGGTTGAAACTAGATCATTTGCAAGTAAATTTGATAGGCCGCCGACTTCGGGTAGGCCGAGTATATAAATACATGCCCATACGGAACCAATCATTGCTAGAATAAACTGGACAAAATCTGTGATGACGACAGCTCTTAACCCTCCAAGTGCGCTGTAAATTAATGTAATGGAGCCGGCAATGAGCAAGGTTTGCCAACCAGGCCAACCAAGGATTATTTCGCCAAATTTGATGCCTGCCAATGAGACTGCTCCCATCACCATCACATTAAATACAAGGCCAAGGTATAGCGCGCGGAAACCACGCAGAAAAGCAGCAGCTTTGCCGCTGTACCTCAGTTCGTAAAATTCAATGTCGGTCATGACTTCTGACCGTCTCCACAGGCGCGCATATACAAAGACCGTCAACATCCCGGTCAGTAGAAATGCCCACCATCCCCAGTTGCCGGCCACGCCACTTTCTCGCACCAGGTTAGTGACCAGATTGGGTGTATCAGAAGAGAAGGTGGTGGCAACCATGGAGACGCCAAGCAGCCACCATGGCATATTTCGGCCTGAGAGAAAAAACTCGGTGGTGCTGGAGCCGGCTTTTCGAGATACCCAGAGGCCTACGACCAATGAGAACACAAAAAAGGCAATGATAATGAGCCAGTCGATAGTGGCTAGTTGCATAACTTATGATGTTTGGTGGGTACGCTCTTTTTCGGCGACTACTTGTTTGGAGAGTGGAATGAGAAAGGGTGGCTTCATTCTGAATCTAAGCCTCAAGCCAAACTCCTTTCTCCTCACTTTCCCAAATGCCGGTAAACTCTGTTTATAGCGTAATTTGAAAGAGCAGCTTTATTAGCGTATTTACTGCGTAATTACTGTTTTTGCAACCCTACTTTCTTCGAGGGCCCGATTGATATCTCGTTTGATGTCATCCACATGCTCCAGGCCAACGGATACACGGATTAGACCAGGCAGTATGCCAACATTTAAACGATCCTCTTCAGAAAGTGAGCTGTGGGTGGTACTGGTGGGGTGGGTGGCAATGGTTCGCGCGTCTCCAAGGTTAGCTGTAAGGGATGACATTTGTAAGGCATCCAGAAACCGCCGGCCCTGTTCGATGCCACCTTTTACGATGAAGGTAACAACGCCGCCGCCCATTTTCATCTGTCTTCTGGCCAGTTCGTATTGTGGGTGGGAGGGATGATACGGATATTTAATCATTTCCACATCCTCATGATCATGCAGGAATTCAGCCAAGGCAAGGGCGCTCTGGGCATGCCTTTCTACACGCAACGCGAGCGTTTCCAGGCTTTTGCTGAACATCCAACCGTTGAAAGGCGAAAGGCAGGGGCCCGTGTGCCGGGCAAAAAAGCGGATCTTGTCAATATATTCCGGTTTACCCACGATAACACCGCCAATGCCCCGGCCTTGTCCGTCGATGTACTTTGTTGCTGAATGCATCACGATGTCGGCGCCAAAATGCATCGGTTTTTGCAAGATGGGTGTTGCAAAAATATTATCCACATACAGGATAATATCATGCGTTTTGCACAATTCAGACAACCATTTTAGATCGATTAGATCTAACGCCGGATTGGAGGGTGTCTCTATGTAGCAAAGACGCGTATTAGGCCGTATCAGGTTGCTCCAAGATTCAGGCTCTAGGATGGCGCCGTAACTGCTTGTGATGCCCCAGCGTGGCAGTACTTGCGTCAGAATCTGGTGTGTGGACCCAAAAACCGACCTGGATGCCAGAATATGATCGCCGGCATTCAACAACCCGGCGATACCCGTAAACACAGCCGACATGCCCGATGCGACGGCAAGGCCGTCCTCTGCATCTTCAAGCATGGTCATTTTGGCTACAAATTCGTCAACGCTAGGATTGCTGTATCGAGAATAGATGTTGCCATCAATTTCTCTGGCGAACATCGCCCGGGCTTGTTCTGCATTTTCAAACGAAAAGCTCGACGTCATATATATCGAGCTTGCATGTTCGCGATGTCCCGATGGTGGTGTTTGTATCCTGATAGCCCGCGTTTCCTCGTGGTGGTGGTCTGAATGGTGGGGAGAATCAGGCATAATCAACGGTATTCACGGTGTATGAGAAGGTGATTTCTGCACTAGACTCGATGGTTTTGGCTACGGAGCAATATTTTTCCAGGCTTAGTTCAATTGCTCGTTTCACCTTTTCACTATCGAGATCTCCATTTAACGTAAAATGTGCGTGCACTTTGGTAAATAGAGAAGGGATCTCACCTTCAGCGCGCTCAGCGGTTAAGTTGACGCTAAAGTGTTCGACATTTTGGCGTCCTTTCTTCAAAATGGAAAGAATATCGATCCCACTGCATCCGCCAAGACCCATGATG
>JBCCIM010000332.1 GCA_039111535.1 Bacteroidota bacterium
GCCGCGAATCAGGGCTTCGTGGGATACTTCAACAGTTTCTGTATCCGCTTCTTCATCCCGGTTGGTTACCAGCAGGCGTTCATCAGCCAGTTTTTTGATGAGGGGATGGATGACGCCTTGCAGTTCATTGAGGGAAGCTCGCCGGCGGGTATCTGCAGCGCCTTCTCCAGGTTTAACCAGCCGGGTGAACACGCGCCGGAGCGTGTCTTGCTGGGATTCCATATCCATGAACAACTGCTCTGCCCGTTGCGCCATGGCGCTTTGCACGCCATCCATATCGGTATAGGCACTGTTCAGTAGGATACCGTTTTTCTTTTGCTCCCACAGGTTGAGGAGTGCAAATTCCAGCAGCGGCAGGTTGCCGGGCTCGCCACCTACATCGGTGAGAATGCGTTCGGGTAGTCCTTCTTCAAACCTCAGGTTCACCGCAGCAGCAGGTTTGAGCACAGCGGCTTCCAATTCTTCCGGCGTCATCGGCCCCAGGTTGGCAATGCGGCCCTGCAACCGGTCGGCCAGCGGGCGGTGGGCGAGGACACGGCCGAAAAAGTCACCGCGGAGGGTAATCGCTACATGGAGAGTTGGTTGTAGTGTAGCTTCCAGTAGCAGGTCAATGAAGGCTTTGCGCTGGGCTGGGTCCTGGCAGAGGGTGTACACTTCTTCCCACTGGTCGATCACCAGCAGCAGTCGGGTTGTCCCCGGTTGTTTTTCCAACAGCGTGTCTACATAATCTCTCAATGCCACGCTACCTTTTTCAAGACTGTCCACTACCTTGTTTATCTCAAGCAGCCGGTCTGTCGTGGTAAGTTGCGGTTCGAGCGTAGTGACAAACTGGGTAGCCAGCGAGCGCAGGGGCCGGTCGTTGGGGACCATGGTTAAGATTTCCCATACCTCATCTTTAGGTGACTTACGCAGGGCAGGGAGGAGGCCGGCGCGTACTACAGAAGACTTACCGCTGCCAGAGGCACCTACCACAGCTAGCCAGTTGTCTTTGTGTACTTCCTCAATGAGTTGTTGGGTAAAGGTCTCGCGCCCAAAGAAAAATGCCGCATCTTCTTCCCGAAACGGGTGCAGGCCACGGTAGGGGCAAATTAGAGCGCGGGGGTCTGGGGTAGTTTCGGCAAGTGCTTCGCCTCGAATGGCGTGCACGAGGGGAGCAACATCATCGAGGTTTTTCCGGAGGTCAATCCACGTATTCAGGCTCAGGAAGCCGAGGGATGGGTCGCTGTTGCCGGGGAGGATGACGGGGATGACACGGTACGCAGATTTGGCTGCCTGCCGGTCGAGTCCGAGGTTCTTTTCGCGCTGCTGCCAGTTGCCTAAGCCGTGCGGCCCGATGAATACACACAGGCATTTGCTCTGCCCGAGCTTTTGCTCCAGTTCGTTGATCCAGGAATTTCCAGGGGTCAGGTACCACTTGTCCAGAAACACGGCCAGTCCTGCCGCACGGAGTTGTTCGGCAACACGTGCTACGGCATCGCTGTCGCGCCGGTTGTAACTGAGAAAGGCATCAAAAACAGACAAAATATCAAATAGGAAATTGAAAATATGCAATATTAAATTGCTTTCCTTTGGTAATCTGCTAATTAAATAGGGTTAGGCGTGAAATGCAACCACTTGATTGTGGGTTTTTTTGTGCGGGTTTGGTAGAATTGGGTTGGGTTTGAACGTGTGGGAGGTGTCGTTCGTGTTGTTGTGAGTTATGCCTTTGAGGGATGTCTAGGAGGCAGGGGCTATCAAGAAAGTCTCATTCGACACCCGGCACTCGACATTCGTCACTGGAGGCGCTGCCTTGCCAGATCCTTCACTGCTTGGTTGAAGAAGTTGTCTGTGAGAATACTGCCTAATGTATTTGAGTAAGCTGTCTTTTAGCATACAGCCTTACCAGATCCTTCACTACGTTCAGGATGACAATAACGTCAACTCCAGGCCAACTCGGAACCCGGAACTCGAAACTCGGAACTTTGCTAGTGACTTGTCACTAGCAGTTGCCCTGCCCGGTAGGCGCCGCCGATGATGCCGGCGTTGTTTTGGAGTTGTGCGGTTACCAGGTCAGCGTCCGTGCGGAGGTCGCCGAAGTACTTGGTCTTTTTTGTGGGCTTGCTTACGCCACCGCCAATGATGATGAGATCTGGGGCGAGGAGGAATTCGATGCGGTCGAGGTATTCCTGTACGCGCAGCGCCCACTCACCCCACTTTAAGTCGTTTTTCTTTCGCGCACTGTCAGCAGCATAGTGCTCAGCCGGCCCGTTGTGCATCTCGATGTGGCCAAATTCGGTATTGGGCACCAGTTTCTGATCCATGAACAAAGCGCTTCCTATGCCGGTGCCAAAGGTGAGCAGGAGCACCATGTCGTCGCGGTCTCTGCCGGCGCCAAAGGCCATTTCAGCCACGCCGGCCGCGTCTGCATCATTCAGTACAACAGTAGGGCAGCCTGTTTCTTTTTCAATCAGGTTTTCCACGTTTGTGCCCAACCAGGACCGGTCTACATTAGCCGCTGTGCGGGCGATGCCGCGCTTGATGCGGGCAGGGAAGGTACAACCGATAGCACCTTTCCAGGAGAAATGCTTGGCAATTTCGTTAACGACACCCACCACAGCGTCGGGTGTGGCCGGCTGGGGTGTGGGAATGCGAAACCGTTCTTCAAGAAGTTCGCCGGTTGATGTATTTACGGGGGCGCCCTTTATTCCTGTGCCACCAATGTCAATGCCTAATATTTCCACGATATCTTCCGGATTGGTAATTACAGTGTAATTTAAGTTTTTTGCACTGTTCAATGAAAAGAGGATGTTCAACAGAAAAGAGAATGTGAGATGAGGGAGTGGGAGATACTTTTATTTGGGATTTTGCATCCAATAAAGTCTCTCATCTCCGGTTCTCTCCTCTCTTTGTCTATTTCTAATACATCAAAAGCTTGGATTACACTGAAGTTTATCAAATCTTATGTTGCTGGAGTTTTTTTATCGAAGGGAGGCACAAAATGCCTGCTTGTGCGATAAAGCGTTTACTTTTCATCATCCGGGACATTGCATTATTGGGCATTGCGTTTGTTGCGCATTCAACAACCCTGTTGCCCAAAAACCAGGTTTTACGTTGCAAAGCTCCGGCTGGAAAGTAAAAACATAAGTTAGTTATCCCTGAAATTGGGTGAAAAAACACCAAAATCTATGCAAAAGTTATTTCTAATCCTTTGCCTCGTCATGGGCCTTAGCCTCAACGCCTGCCAATGCTCCGATAAACCCGATGTTGGACCAATCGAGGAAAGTAGCGTAAATCCATAAGATTTACGGGTTCAATGTTCA
>JBCCIM010000333.1 GCA_039111535.1 Bacteroidota bacterium
CCGTAGGTAAAGGAGAGCTCTTTATAATCCTCCACCTCATAGCCCAGTCCATTGGCAATAGAAGCAGCTACTTCTTTTTGTCCGATCTGATGATAAGCAGCGGCCAGCATCCACCTGCCTGGCACATTTTTGTAGAGTCCCTCGCGGAATCTGTTCATGGCCCCAAGTTGCGGTTTATCCGCCAGTGCCAACAGATATAAACGATACGCCTGGATCAACTCGGACCGCCGATTACTGCTAACCACCCAGTTGTTTGCCACGGATACCTGGTAATCAAGCCAGCCATTAAGCAGATCTGCCGGCAAATCGTATCCTAACGATTTAGCCGCGAGCAGGAAGTGGCCGGCATAGTTGGTGCCCCAATCATTCACATTTGATCGTCCCGGCCAATAGCTAAACCCACCATTGGGTCGTTGAAAACGCGCAAGACGAGAAATGGCAGCATTGACATTCCGTTCGATACGCGCTTCTTGCTCGTCTTCTAGCGATAATAAATCGGAGAGATATAGCTGTGGGAAGGCGCCAGACGTTGTCTGCTCAACACATCCATGCGGATACCGCATCAGGTAGCGTAGTCTTTTCTCGAGATTCAAAGGCTGCATGAGCGAGACTTCCAGCATCCCTGAATTGGTGCCGGCGATGCCTGTCACTTCAGGCTCCAGTGTCAGCGTTTCACCCGGTTGAATAGAGAGCTCCTTGACCAGTGTCACAGCCGGATTTGGGTGACGAACATCGATATCAAAATTGTATTCTGCGGTTTCACTTCCTTTACGCGCAATGGCACGAATACTGGCCTGCCCAACTTGCTCTTTGATTTTCATCGGGAATGTGATAACCTCTTCGCCGGCCTCATCAAACGACACAATTTTCCGAGGCATTCCGGTTAATTCGATCAATTCGTTTGTATCAATTTCTACCTCCACATCGCCCATGTCATCTTCCATTGCAAAAACAGAAAGGTAAAAATCGACTTCTTCCTCCGGCCCCAACACGCGCGGCAGTGTACCCAGGAGCATAAGCGGCTTGCGGACAGGCGTAGCTTTTTCAGCAGCACCAAACGCCGCCCCGTTGCCGGCTACTACCATCGTACGCACCGAGCCAACGTAGAGCGGCATATCTACCGTGTGAGAGGCCGTTTTGCCAGCACCCAACTCAAACGGACCCAGATACTTTACCACGGGCCTAAATCGGTTCACTTTGGAAACACCGGTCTCACTTTCTTCTTCTGCACCACCACCAATACCCAGCAAAGATTGATACTGCAGGCTTGAAGCGCCTACCACGTGATCAAACACATCCCAGGTTTTGGTGGAAAGCGCCTGTCGCGCGAAAAAGTAATCCCACGGATTAGGTGTTTTGAAGCGGGTGAGATCCAGCAAGCCTTCATCGACGACAGCCACCGTGTAGGTCATCGGCCGGCCGGTGGCTTCAGACACCTGGATTTGCACGGGGGATTCGGGCCGAATGACATCGGCCATTGTGATTTCGGGTTTTAGATGGGAGCCGGCATCGTAAACCTTGATTGGAATCACACCATACAATCGGATAGGCAAGTCGTTGGCTGTCTGCGCATGGGGCTGAAGCAGGGTGACGTTGGCATAGATATTAGGTGCCATCGCAGCAGTTGCTTCAAATGTAAAGGTTGTGGTTCCCTGTTCAGCATCGATCCAGTGCGTACTAAGGACTTCGGTGCCTGATTCCAGGCTCACCAGCGCCCGCCCTTCTGCCGGCGTAGGAATACTCAAGGTAACCTCTTCACCCACGTTATATGATTCTTTGTCTGAAGAGAAAGTTAACATGGATTCGCAGCCCGGCTGCCCGCCTTTGCCGCGCCGGCTCCCGTACCAACTGGCATAGACAAACGTCCCACTACAATGCCCTCCTTTATCGCAAGCGCGGATCAGAAAACGGCCCCAGCTTGCATAATCGAGACGAATCGTAGCACGAGCCTTGCCACTCGCATCCGTTGCAACAGTATCTGCTGAGATAGGGTTTTTGAACTCGGCGGCGTTATAATTGATGGTTTCTCGTGAACCTCGATCCCACCACCATCGCCACCCCACTTCATATAGACTCACCGTCACGTCGCTTTTTGCAACGGGATTTCCTTCTCGATCAACCGTCACAATTTCAATCTCCTGATCCTGATCGGGCATGATCCGCGGCCGGCGGCTGCCCTTTTGTGGAAAAAGCACACCGACATAATGATTGTACGGATGATAAGTATGGCTAAACTGGTCGACGCTAAACGCACCACCGGGTTCGAACACTTTTGTCAGGAAGGTTGCCCGGAGTTTTCCAGGAGCGTTATCGTTAGCGGCTAATTTTATAGGGAAAGATGCACGTCCCTGGCTGTTTACGTCGTCACTAAAAATGGTCTCGATGTGTTGCGCATATGCTCGACCAGGGTCGTCAAAAGTATATTGCCGAAAATCATCGAAAGCAGTAGCGGCCGGCAGGAGCGTGGCCTGCACTTCGGCCTTCAAATCTTTTGCTACCGCACCATGCAACCAGGTTACCGACAGGTCTGCTTCCTTTGCACCGGGCTCTGCGGTAATAAACGGAACGTCGTAGTCGAAGTTAATTTTCAATCGATTGGGCATAATGGTTTCGACCTTGATGGTCTTCGAGAACTTTGTCCCGCCAACAGCTATTTGCGCAGCGTAATTACCCGTGGTTGCGTCAGCATCCGTTTCTGTAGTGAAAGCATAAAACCCGTTGACTGATTCATTCTCTACAATCCGATCAACCAGTTGGCCTTGTGGGTTGCGCAACTCAAATGTAACCGGATGATCTGCCGGCAATGGATTCTCCGAATCGTCGAGCACAAAGGTAAGATGGATAGGATCACCCGGACGCCACACCCCGCGCTCGCCGTAGATGAATCCACGCAGGCCGGCCTTGGCCTGGGCGCCCGTGACATCAAACCGACTCAAAGAAAGTGCCTCACCATCTATCAACTTCAAATAACCACGCTGTTCGCCACGCTTGGCCACAAGCAAAAACGGCGTTTCCGTAAACTGGACTTTGGCAACGCCTTCGCTGTTGGTTTTCGCCACATGCACCACCTGCTGGCTCATGTCATATAATTCCAGATTCACATTCGCAAGAGGAGCTGTGGTGTGTAAATCCGTTGCAGCAATCACTAGCTCATCAGCA
>JBCCIM010000334.1 GCA_039111535.1 Bacteroidota bacterium
ACGTTTTCCTTTCCTGCCAGGAGGTCTTCAAGCCATTGCCGGGCAAAAGGCTCATCATCAACGATAAGTACACGAATGGCAGTCTCTTTGGTCATAAGTTGTCTACAATATTTGCCCCCACACGGGCAGCCGCGTGCAAGTCGGTCCTGGTGTGGTAAGGAAGCGTAATGAGGACAACAAATCCCCCGCCTTCAGCCTCACGAAACACAAAATCTTGCGCAGAACCATAGAGTTGTTCCAGACGTGCTTGCGTATTACGAAGCCCCACGCCATGACCTTCCTCAGCCTTTCCGCTGCCTGCATCTCCTGGTCCATTGTCCCGAACACTCAAACACAGGTTTTCTCCTTCCCGCCATGCACGTACCCAGATATGGCCGGCTTCACGTACCTGACTTATGCCGTGTTTGATGGCATTTTCCACGAGCGGCTGTAAAATCAGGTTTGGTACCATTGCATCAAGTACATCTGGTTCAATCTCTTCGTGTACTTCTAACCGGTCTCCTAAGCGCACCTGCTGGATGTCAAGATAGCTGCGCAAGAACTGCAACTCTTCCTTCAGGATCACCTCAGGTTCATCGCTTCCATCCAGTGAATGACGCAGCAACTCGCTCAGCCGCACAATCATGGTGCGTACACCCGAAGGATTACGCTCAACAAGGGGGAGAATAGCATGAAGCGTGTTAAATAAGAAATGCGGGTTGAGCTGCATTCTTAATGCTGCCAACCGCGCCTCAGCCAATTGTGCCCTGAGATGCACAGACTCTTGTTGCCGTTCTCGATATTGCAGGAAATAGTTGCGGGCAAAGCCGGCAGCAAGAATGAAAAAATAAACCATCAATTCGTCTAGAAATCGAAAGCTTAACAAAAGGCGTTCGGGATCTAGCGGCGGCCGCCTGCCGGGCAACAGCACATTAAACAGCAACTGGTGAAATGCATTGGCTAATATCGAAACCAGGAGCGCAATCCCGATATGCTGCGCAATGCGCCTGCGCCAGTTGGGCCGGCTGAAGCTAAACCTGCGGCTTAGCCACAAGACCCCAGGCGTTAACAATCCCCACAGTGCAAATTGCAGGACAGTGATCACCAATTCCTGCCACACCAGGCCTTGCGGTCCTCGGGGATCGTTGGCACGCTGGCCGATCGTGATAAAGAGGATAAAGAGCCAAAAAGCAATGATAAAACCTGCTTCTACCCACGGTCGTGTCCATATTTCGGAATGCTCCTCCTGCCTGGCGCTACGTGCCACTGGCTGTTCCCCAGTCTGGTCTGACGAAATAGTGTTTCTCATGATATAAAATAGACAGCAAGCACATCAACCTGTTCTATGCCAGCGAACGAGGTAAAAGGCGTCAACACACACACATCAGCCAACGTAAGCGTTCATTTTTAACTGCGCAAGTGCGCTTGACGCGAGGTGCATTTCTCATACCCTGATTTTCACGCAGACGTCGTGGGGATGCCCTCCCACTACCAGACTCTATGTAGCAAATAAACGATATATGCTGCTAGCTGGTATTGCTGCGCTCAAGCCCCCCCTAAAGGCTACACGACACCAAAAAAACCATTCGCGACCTGTTGATGCAACTCACGAAAACAACCGTATCTGCTCACTGCTGCCTCCATATACTCCACCAGAGAGCGCCCAAAGGGCTTCAAGAACTGACCAAAAGACACAATCATGAAAAAGATTAACAATCATGAAAAAGATCATTAGCACGCTGATAGTAGTCGGCATCGCCGGCGCTGCCTTCTGGTACTTTAACCAGAATGGCCAGGAGGAAATTAGTTACCGCTTTATTGAAGTTGAACAGGGCAATCTGGAATCAACCATTGGCGCCACAGGGACGCTCAGCGCTGTTAGCACTGTAGAAGTAGGCACCCAGGCATCGGGCCAGATTGCACAGATCACTGTAGACTATAATGACAGCGTCAAGAAAGGTGAGCTTATCGCCCGTATCGATCCAACATTGCAAGAGCAGGCAGTTCGGGCTGCAGAGGCAGATTTGGAACGCAGCATGGCTGAAGTGGCGCAGCGAGAACGTGAGTATACCCGCAACGAGCAGCTCTATGAACGTCAGGTGATCACAGAGAGCGAGTTCTATACAATCGAATATAACCTTGCGGTTGCAAAAGCAAACCTCAAGTCGAATCAGGTAGGCCTCGAACGCGCGCAGCAAAACCTCTCTTACACGTATATCTCTGCGCCAGTTGATGGCGTGGTGATTGAGCGCAACGTAGACGTCGGACAAACGGTTGCAGCCAGCCTTTCAGCGCCAACGCTCTTCCTGATTGCTGAGGACCTTTCCCAGATGGAGATTCTGGTTTCTGTAGATGAAAGCGACATTGGACAGATTCAGGCAGAACAGGCCGTTCGTTTCACGGTGCAGGCCTACCCGGAGGAGACTTTCCATGGCGCGGTACGCCAGGTACGCCTTCAGTCCAGTTCACAGGAAAACGTCGTCAACTACACGGTCGTGGTTGATGTCGACAACTCGGACGGAACACTGCTGCCAGGCATGACGGCTACAGTGGACTTCCTCATCGAGACTGCCACAGACGTACTGAATGTGGCCAACGCTGCTTTGCGCTTCCGCCCAACCGAAGAGATGACAGCTCAGCTTAGAGAGCGTCGGATGCAACAAGATAATCAGGGATCTGAAAACGTAAGGAACGCTGCTCAACCAAGACGCCCAGATAGAGGCAATGCAGAGAACAGACAACGTCCTGCTGATACGGCCAGACTATGGTATCTCGATGCAGACGGCAATCTGGCTATCATGCCTGTACGGACAGGAACAACTAATGGTCAGTCGACTGCGATTCAAGGGCCAGAACTTGAGCCCGGCTTGATGATCATTACCGGCGTCACGCAGAGCAGTACACAAAGCGGTACCACCAATCCGTTTCAAACCTCGCAGCAAGGTGGTGGACCGCCTCGGCCTGGGTTTTAGAATGCAGAACAATGAATCACCGTGTCCCAAAAACTTGATCCTACTAAACACCTGATCCTACAACTTCAATGCAGAACGACAGAATCGTCATACAGACAAACAACATCACCAAGGTCTACCAAATGGGTCGAACGGAAGTGAAAGCCTTAAGCGGCATCGACTTGACCGTCGAGCGAGGTGAGATGATTGCCTTAATGGGTACCTCT
>JBCCIM010000335.1 GCA_039111535.1 Bacteroidota bacterium
ATCCGACCATTCGGATTGATCGCCCGGAAATCGGGCTTGTGCTGATCACCCTCAGCAATGTTCACAATGTAAGTCTCGTAGGGCATCTCCAGAGCCTCAAGGGTACAGGAGGCCTTGTGGCCGTTCGGGGTCGGTGCGGTGTACAGATCTATCATCTTCTCACCTTTGTACTGCGTCGAGAATCTCTATTTCCGGGGGCACTGCCACCAGCGCTCCCAGGGCCTTGTTAGCCTCGCGGAAATAGTCTGCCTTGCCGTGCGCGTCCAGGGCCGCGGGGCTATCGTACTGCTCCATCACCTTGTAAATCTGTGGGTCTGCCTTGCTGCGATGCAAGGCATAGAGAATATTGCCGGGTTCGTTCGCCCTTACCTGTTCAGTCAGGCTCAGAAATATCTGCTCGAACTCAGCGTTCTTACCCTGCTGCACCGTTATTGTAGCAAGTAGGCCTATCGCCATGGTCATTCTCCTTTTTGCTCCGGAGCGTTTTGCTCCGGAGCGTTCTTCATACTGACGCTCTTTACGTGAACTGACACATGGTCAGGCTACCTCGAACAAGCCTGCTGCACCCATGCCACCGCCCACGCACATGGTAATCACCACATACTTCACACCACGGCGTTTGCCCTCGATCAAGGCATGGCCGATCATGCGCGAACCGCTCATGCCGTAGGGATGGCCGATGGAGATCGCGCCGCCATTGACGTTGAGCTTGTCGTTGTCGATACCCAGTTGATCGCGGCAGTAGAGCACCTGCACGGCAAACGACCCTGTAGAAAAACCACCCAGCAACCAGCGAGTTATCCGCAGCGTAAAATGATACAGAATCATCTGATCATAAACGATTCAATGGGTTTAACATAACCCTCAATTATACCGACTTAGCGTCAGCATTCTGTGGATAACACGCCTTAAACGATGGCACCGTAGCGCATTATCTTCTCTATATTGTGAATCATACAAAACAATCGCCATTGCCCCTGCACTTTGCTTTTTCCGCGTAAGCTGAAACGCTTTAAGCCTTTATTGGCGGTAATATTGCCAAACACCGGTTCCACCACTGACATCCTGTGGCTGTATATCCAGCGCCCAGCGACGCTGTCCACTCGTCGCTTCATCCAATCCGTGGCGCTCTGGCGCTGCTTAATAGTAAACAGTACTTGGCGCCCGTGGCCCTTGCGATGATCTGCAGCCGCGGGATTGTGCATGCACTCGTGCTTGCGCAAGCAGTTTCGGCAATCCGTCAGTCGACCTTCAAAGTTAAGCTGGGTATTGCCGTTAGCATCCTTCCGTTCGCTGTGCAGCCACATGGCATTGCCTTCCGGGCAGACACAGGTTTTGCGTTGAGCATTAAAGTGAAAGGCGCTTGCCGGATAAATGTCGCCCCGGCCCTGAGTGCCCGGATGACGCAAACCGTGCTTTTCCTTTTGCCCCGCCAGACGTTTGTCTCTGGAACGGAACTGGTTGTCAGGTACATAGGCGTTGATGTTTTCGTCTTTCAGATAACGCAGATTCTGTTCATTGCAAAAGCCGGTATCGGCGGTGACAAGGGTGCCCGTTTTATAGATGTCGTCACTCAAACCCAGTCGCTGGTAACGTTGCTTCAGGCCCACCAGCATGGGGGCTAACGTGTGGTATTCCTGGCCTTCGCCATAAGCTTGAGCTTCCAGTATCACTTGATGCTTTTTATCAACGGCCGCAATGCCGTTATAGCCCTGGAAGGTGCCTTTGCTTGTGGTCATCTTCGCCGATTCGCCATCGGTGATATTGCTCTTCACTTCCTTGCGCTGTTTCGCCTTCCCCATCCGTGGAGTGGCTGTCTTTAGGAATTGGTCGATTTTATGGTAGGCGTTGTCCAGGGTGTCGATACTCTGCGCCAAGCGCTTGGCCCGTTCTTTATCATCGGATCGGCGCCGGTCCAGCGTTTTGTGTTCTTTGATGCAGTGGCGCATCTTCTTTTTAATCTTGTCGCGCTTTTGCGCCAGCTCTTCCAACGTACCCGACCATTCCTTAGCGGCATTGCTGGGCAGTTTGCATCCGTCAATGGCAAACAGTTCGTTACCAATCAAGCCTTCCTCATCACACACCAATACGATCTGTTCAAATATGGCTTCAATGGCATCAGGATAACTGCTGACAAAGCTGGCTATCGTAGTGAAATGCGGCACTGTATCGCAGGACAGGGCTTTGAAAATGATATTAGTCTGACAGCACCATTCGATTTCGCGGCTGGACGTAATGCCCTTGGAATAGGCGAACAATATGATCTTAAGAAGGATAGCAGGATCGTAAGCTGGCCTGCCGCCCTCATCATTCTTGTACTTGGGGTGGAAAATGCTTAGATCCAACCGTTCACTTATAAGATAGTGAATGGCATGTTCGAAGGTGCCGGGCTGTAATTGCTCTTCAAAATTGATTACAACCATTGTGCTCTGGTTGTAATCGTAAGGCTTGAAATTGGCCATCGCGGTTGCTCCATATCAGACACCTCATTTTATCAAAAAACCGCGTATTTTAAGAGTTTTTCTACAGCCTCAACGCCTCGTTCAGCTCCCACAGGCCGATGTCGTCGACAGACAGACCGTTTTGTTTGAGCAGTTTGGGAACCGCATAAACCGGGCCTATGCCCATTTCGTCGGGCTCAAGGCCGGCCACGGCAATGCCGCGGTAGATGCCAAGTGGCTCCAGGCCCCTTTGCTCGGCCAGTTTCGCGTCCATAACTACCTGTGCGGAGGAGCCATCGGAGAGCTGTGAGGCGTTACCCGCGGTAATCGTACCGCCCTCTATGACCGTTTTCAGGTTTGCGAGACCTTCTGCTGTCGTCGCGCGCAAGCCTTCGTCCCGCTCGACTGTGGCCTCAACTTCAGACGCCTCACCGGTTTCCTTGTCCCACACGGTGCGCTTGCAGGTGACTGGCACCAGTTCATCCTGGAACTTGCCCGACTCATAGGCGGCGGCAGTGCGTAGCTGCGACTGCAGACCATACTCATCCATAGCGCCGCGAGAAATATTGTAGCGCTGTGCCACGGTCTCCGCCGTCTGCAACATCGGCATATGGATATGTGGATGCATGGCCATCAGTTCCTCATCCACCATGCGATGCAGGTTCATGTGTTCGTTCTGCACCAGGGAGATCGAGTCCAGGCCTCCGC
>JBCCIM010000336.1 GCA_039111535.1 Bacteroidota bacterium
CGATCGGTCAGTTCCGTTTGGGCACAACGCTGGCCGCCCGTTCTGGACCCCCGCTACAGGGGTTCAGAACGGGGCGTTGGGGGGGCCATGGAGATATTGTTATTTGACCAGCAGCATTTTGCGGCTCTCGACAAAGTCGCCCGCCCGCAGTTCGTAGAAATAGGTGCCGCTGGGTAAGTCTTGTGCTTCAAAAACAACAGACTGCATACCCGCCGGCTGCGTAGCATCTACCAAAACGCTTACTTCTCGTCCCTGCACGTCGTATACAGCCAATCTAACTGGTCCTGTCGCTGACAGCGTGTAGCTAATCGTAGTGGCCTGCGCAAACGGGTTGGGATAGTTTTCGTGCAAGACTGTGCCGTCAGGCAGTTCGGGCGTTTCATCTTCGATGTCTGTGCCTCCAGCGAGCGAAACGATCCACTCATGGATCATAGCCACAGCGGTAGTATCCAGTTTGTTTTTGGCCAGCGGTGGCATTGCAGCGCCGGTTTGCAGCTGGCTGATTCTTTGATACAGAATGGAAGCTTCGGGGTCCCCCGGCACAACTATCTTGGCGCCGGCAATGCCGAGTTCATCTACCACATCCCCGTTGATTACTCCCGCGTCTTCCAGCGAGATCTGCAAACGTAAATCCATTACCGAGCGGGTCCCACCTCCCGGCTGATGACATCCTGCACAGTTGGAATCAAGGTAAGAGCGCGCCCGCTCTTCGAGGCTTGCACTCTCATCCGCCAAATTTTTCGAAGTCAGGACTTGCGACAATCCATTGATGTTGATCGCTGGACTAAAGACACCGATATGATTCAGGCTTTCAAGCTGGTTACCCACGCGTCCGGTAACTGGATACAATTGATCGCTATTCATTTGCCGCGTCTTGGGGCCGAGCACATAACCGGCGGCTGACGTGTGGCAGGCAAAACAATCACTCTGGCCTGGGAAGTACCATGTTTGTTGCCTTGTACCGCCACCTGCTTCTGTAATAGTAAAGTCTTCAGTCACGGATGCCTCCAGCAGGGTTGCATCTGTGCCGGCTTCATTCCACTGGTAGGTAAAACCATAATAAACGTTGTTTTCACCATGCACCAGAAAGCGTGTCTCCAGGCGGCGTGTATCTCCAGGGGCCGACTCATCCAGCGCAAGCTCAAAATGTTTGATAAATACCGTGCCAGTCGGGTAGGTCCAGTCTTCTGTTTCCTGGTAAAGAATCTGCTCAGACGGTGTATTTTGGGTACCGTCATTCGGGATGGCTACCCATCGAAACTTCTCTGCGCCATCAGACCAAAGCGGTGCAATAATGTCATACGGAATAACACCAGCCGCTGGCGTCAAGGAAGCCAGGTCCGCAAATGCACCCGTTTCAGATAGCAAGGTGGGCAGCGTACCACCGCTTCCGCCACCCGACGAACCCAGCTTGTAAATTGAGTTCCACCCTTCTACCCCGATGTAAAGCTCGCCGTCAGCGTCTTCACCGAGGGTATAAGGATTCAGCGGCACAGTTGTCAGTTCTTCTTTTTCAGCGGTTGGCCCACCAGTGACATCCATGGCCCAGACTTTCTTGCCACAGTAGTCAGTAAAAATGTATTTCCCTACGAGCTCGGGCATCGCTGTACCGCGATATACGTACCCACCAATGACTGCACAATTGCCATCTGCTTTTGGGTATTCATGTAGCGGATCAACCAGTGCGCCAATCATTTCACTGTCGGAAGGACGCGCCATATCTTCCGGCCGGTCAATGGTCCCCTCTCGGAAGGGCCAGCCATAGTTGCCCCCTTTTTCCAGAAGGTTAACTTCTTCTCGAATTTGCAAGCTGTTGGAGCCGGCATTGCCGATGTAAATGAGGCCAGTCACCCGGTCGATTGTCATCCGATGCGGATTACGCGAACCTATAGTGTAATACTCTTCAAAGATGCCCCCATTTTCATCAAGAAAAGGGTTGTCACTGGGGATGTAGTACCCCACACCTGAAATACCTTTTTCTGTATCTGCTAGTGTTCTGCGAGCAGGATGGCTTATCGCCCCGCCCTGCATGTCAACATCGATACGCAGTACACCGCCAGCCAACATCTCGTCAATATTCTGCGACTGTTCTTTATAGCCGAGATCGCCAATTGCTACATAAAGAAAACCATCTTCGCCGAACAGCAGGCCGCCCCCGCGGTGCAACGTGGGGCCCAGTTCCTGTTCAAGCATGACCAACTCACTACCCGGATCGCCAGTGGTTGTCCCGGTGAAGCGGGAAAGACGCAGCACCTGGCCGGCGTCTTTATTGGCCGTATAATACATGTAGATATACGCCGCATTAGGAGAGCCAGCTACATTATACTCAGGGTGAAATGCAAGCCCTAACATGCCTGAGTCTTGACCACTAAAAACCTGCGTTTGCAGATCCATAAACAGGTCTCGACCGATCAGACCATTTTCAGTAGCAGTGAACGTGTAAATACGGCCATTCTGCTCAGCGACAAAAATGCGTTCGCCGCCCGGCTCAGGTGTGATGCTTAGCGCGCGGTCGGTAGGTCTTTGCTCAGATGACACTTCATACACTGAACCCAACGTCTCTGGGAAGATGCTATTGAGAAACGGGGAAACGGCAACAGGCTCATCCAATGCGATGTCCTGGTACACACCAAATGCCAGCAGCACAAAAACACCAACTAAAAAGGACCACGTAAAGGAGGAAGCAGACTTGAGATTAAACATAACCAGATTTGCGGGTTGAGAAAACGCTTGCCAACCACGCATTGGGGTTATACGTGCGATAACCCGGGAGCTGATTCACAGGCTGATAGCCTGGGTGTGTTTGCGCCGCAGCAGCGGTTCCTAAAATGAGAACAGCTCACCCATGCAGGTGAAAAAATAGCGTAAGGTGGGGGCGCAAATGGGGATGGGGAGACCTGTAAAATACGAACGAACAAAAGCTGTCAGAAGTTCACCAATTCCTGGAGCCGGCACGATTAAACTGAAAATTAATTTTGCAAATGCTCAAGCGAGAATAGATGATCCGTATCACCGAGCGGTGCATGGC
>JBCCIM010000337.1 GCA_039111535.1 Bacteroidota bacterium
ACACGGTGCACGCGGCCACCGAGGCCATCCTCGGCAACGAGAAGCCCGTGCAGCCCAAGCCCGACAAGGTCCCGGTGGACCACACGTTCTTCCTGGCCAACTTCTGCACGACGAGCATCGCGAGCTCCACCATGCAGCAGCAGCAACAACAGCAACAGCAGCCGTCGTCGTCGTTCATGCCGAAGAGGCGAGAGAGCGGCAGCAGCAGCAACTTTCGGGGAAACGCCGGCGCGAGCAACAACTTTGATCCCGTGACGAAGAACGGATTGGCCGCCTCTCCCGTCGCGGCCGGGGCGTCACCTCACCAGATGGCGCCGGAGAACAAGACCCCCGTCAAGGCCCACTACGCCAGCGGCGGCGGCAACAATCGCAATTGAATACGGTTGCCCATCGCAAGGCACGTGTTCAGCAGGTACCCCTCCCTGGTTACCAACATTGCTGCCGCCGTAATATTCGGCATCAGTGTTTAGTTTTTCATGATAGAAACCAAGCGCAGGCACACCTACTCGATAAGATTCTCGAACAATAGGCGTGAAGTGGCTCACGATGATAACGGGAGGGTTGTCTTGACCGTGGCGCATCCAGGCATAAGCTGACTCGCTCGATTCATTAGCTTTGAGCCACTCAAACCCCTGCGGTTCGCAATCATGCTGATGTAAGGTGGGTAATTCATTATAAAGCCAATTCAAATCTTTGATGAGGCGTTGTACCCCGGCATGCCAGTGAATTTCTAGCAGATCCCAATCAAGGCTGCGATCATGATGCCACTCTAGACCGTGCGCGAATTCGCTGCCCATAAACAATAGCTTTTTACCTGGATGCATCCACATGAAGCCAAAATAAGCACGCAAGCTGGCAAATTGTTGCCACGCATCGCCGGGCATTCGGCTAATCATTGAACCTTTACCATGCACAACTTCATCATGACTGAGAGGTAGAATAAAATTTTCGCTAAATGCATACAGCAAGCCAAAGGTCATATCATGATGATGATATTGTCGATGGATTGGTTCATGTTTCATATAGTCTAATGTGTCGTGCATCCACCCCATATTCCATTTAAACCCAAACCCTAGGCCGCCGAGCCAGGTCGGCTGTGATACGCCTGGCCAAGCTGTGGATTCTTCAGCAATCGTGATAGCCCCCGGGCACTCACCATATACTGCTTCATTCAATCTTTTAAGAAAGCTAACAGCCTCCAGGTTTTCATTGCCACCATATTCGTTGGGAATCCATTCGCTCTCTTCGCGGCTATAATCGAGGTATAACATGGAGGCGACTGCATCAACCCGCAGTCCGTCGATATGGTATTGCTTTAACCAGAACAGTGCATTGTTGAGCAGGAAATTAACGACCTCATTGCGACCATAGTTGTAAATTAACGTATTCCAGTCTTGGTGAAAACCCTGGCGCGGATCAGCATGTTCATACAAATGTGTACCATCAAATTGAGCCAACCCATGTTCGTCGGTCGGAAAATGACCAGGCACCCAATCAATAATGACACCTAAACCAGCTCTGTGACAGGCGTTAACGAAGTAACAGAAATCCTCTGGTGAACCAAAGCGGGAGGTCGGTGCATACAACCCGATAGGCTGGTAACCCCATGAACCGTCAAACGGATGTTCACTGACAGGAAGTAACTGTAAATGAGTAAACCCCATATTACGTACGTAGGGAATCAGTTCTTCAGCAAGTTCGTGGTAACTCAGATAGCGATTGTCAGGGCCACGTTGCCAAGAACCTAAATGGACTTCGTAAATACTGATGGGAGCGTGTCGGGACTGATTTTTTGCTCGCTTTCGCATCCAGTCATCATCCTGCCAGCGAAATGTATCAAGGCGATGTACAACAGCAGCGGTTTTAGGCGGTATTTCGCAGGCAAACGCAAAGGGGTCTGATTTTAATGGCAATAAATCGCCGTTGTTAGTTTTAAGCTCATACTTGTAGTGTAAGCCTTCTGCCAGCCCTGGAATAAATAGCTCCCAGATACCTGCTTCGATCCTTAGGCGCATAGGGTGACAGCGGCCATCCCATTGATTAAAGTCACCAACAACTGAAACCCTACTTGCATTAGGGGCCCAGACGGCAAAACTGACACCGGCAACACCTTCAAACTCGCATGGATGCGCTCCAAGTTTCTCCCATGCTTGTCTATGTGTACCTTCTGCGAGTAAGTGCAGATCAAGCTCACCCAAAAGCATGGGCAAGCAATAAGGATCTTCAATTTCGGCAACGCCATGTTCTGTCGTAATGCGCAAACGGTAAGGAAATTCATGTTCGCCAACTGTGCCAGCAAACCAGCCATCAGCACCTTGCGAAGGTAAATCAGCAACAATTTTGTTGTGTAATATGTCAACAACTTCGACGCGCTGTACTCTGGGCATAAAAGTGCGCACTACATACTCATTTGCCGCTTTATCAAAGTGCATACCACGTACAGCAAAGGGATCTATCTCCCAGTTTTTGTTTGTTTGCATATCAACTGCTCGCGCTGTCAATACATCATTGCCCACTGCTTTCATCCGTGTTATATCTTTAATAAACAGGTCATTTTACAGGATGCCATGGACTATCTGTTGATCTTCATTAGCACAGTATTAATTAACAATTTTGTGCTGACTAAATTCTTGGGGTTGTGCCCGTTTATGAGTGTTTCTACCAGCGTAGAAACTGCCCTGGGTATGGGGATGGCCACGACTTTTGTGTTGACTCTGTCAGCTGTTGTCAGCTATCTGCTAAATACCTGGCTCTTGATTCCATTAAATCTCGAATTTCTGC
>JBCCIM010000338.1 GCA_039111535.1 Bacteroidota bacterium
CTTTGCGATTTTCCTTGTGTCAGTCCTCGTACTGGCCGTTGCTGTATCATGGCTCAGCATCCGTGCTGCGCAGGATATTGAACTGGAAACAGACCAGAAGCTGAATAAAACGCTGGCAGCAGACATGTCAGGCGAATTTCAGGAGTGGGTTGTCGAGAAAATCGACGACGAAATGATCCAAAAAGAGATCATGAACTTCATGGGGCTGAACCGACGGATCGAGATTTACCTGCTTGGCGGCGACGGCATGATCAAAGCCTATTATGGGCATGATGGACAGGAAGCCGTTACGCAGTTTGTAGATACAGAGCCGTTGGATGCCTATTTGGCCGGCGCGGAATTGCCCATCATGGGGCAAGATCCCCTGGAGGCGGGCAAAATGCGGCCCTTTAGCGTGGCGCCCATCGAAATCATGGGTGAACAAGGGTGTTACCTCTATATCATCCTTGGGGGACAGCGGTATGAATCCGTTGCAGCAATGATTCAGGATAGCTACATCGTACGCACAGCCTCAATTGGTGTTGGCCTGAGCGTACTGTTTACCCTGATTCTCGGTATGGTCATGTTTGGCTTTATCGCCAATCGGGTGCGGAGCATGAAAGCTGTGGTAAAGGCATTTGAAGATGGGGACCTCGAGCAGCGCATCGAAACCCGGTCTGAGGATGAATTGGGGCAATTGGGGACTTCGTTCAACCAGATGGCGGATACCATCGTGAGTGACATGGAGAAGCTGAAAAATGCCGACAAACTGCGCCGTGAACTAATTGCCAACATTTCGCACGACCTCCGCAGTCCACTTGCATCGATCCAGGGATACCTCGAGACAATCTTGATGAAGCAGGAAGACCTGAGTGCAGAAGAGCGCCGGCGGTACCTGACGGTCGGACTCAAAAACACGAAGCGGCTCAATGCGTTGGTTGGCGCGCTCTTCGAACTGTCGAAACTCGACGCGAAACAGATTGAGCCACACTTCGAACGCTTCTCAATTGCCGAACTCGTTCAGGACGTAGTGATGCAGTTCAAGCCGCTGGCAGAGAAAAAAGGCATTATCATCCAGGCCGAATTGGGCATGGGGCCATTTCCTATGGTCTATGCAGACATTGCCCTGGTAGAGCGTGCCATTTCAAACCTGATCGACAACGCCATCCGCCACACGCCGGAAGGGGGGCATGTAAGCATCATGCCAACCAATGGGGACACATCGTATGTAAGTGTTGCCGTGAAAGATACCGGGAAAGGGATTTCTGAACAGGATGTATCGCGTATTTTTGACCGGTTCTACCGCGTTGAAAAGAGCCGTACGCCGAGTGGTGGTGGTGGTGCCGGCCTTGGTTTGGCAATCGCCAAGCGTATTTTTGAGCTTCATGGCAGCACGTTGTCTGTGCAAAGCGCCCTGAATAAGGGGACAACGTTCAAGTTTATGCTCCCAACAAGTGCAGAAATGCTCTTTGCAGACGGCATTAGCGCTAATTAGCCCAGTTAAAGCCCCGGATTCAAGCTGAAATACAGGTCACCGGGAGATGGCCTAAGTTCATTAAATTTATGCACTTACGCGAAGAGTTTTGCCTTGTAGGTAAATTGCCTGTAGGTAAATATTGTGGATAACTTGTGCACAAGGCCGGGGGATGTGGATGAGTATGGGAAAAAAAGTGGATAAATAACCTGCAAGGGAGGAGATAAAATACCTACCTTGCGCGTGTTAATGACACAATTCTTTTGTCTGGTCTTATCCCGCCCGTATCTGGGCATTTAAACTGGGTACATTAAACAGAGACTGCCATGATCACGAAAATGATCGAAAAGAGCGGTACCGCCATTAAGAGCAGGGCATCCCGGCTCCGTCCGCGTCAGCTTCTCCTCGAACTCCAACGGATGCGCGCAGAAAACGAACACTTGCGCCGCGAAAATATGGTGTTACGCGGTGAAGTCACCCGATTGCGCCTCTACAACGAAATGGAAATTGCCACCGGAGATGGAGGACGATCTGTGCCGCGCTCTATTCCTGAGACGGCGAGGAAATTCTTTCATATCCTGCCGCAGGCCTTCGAGCAAGTAGAATTTTTTAAGATGGCCTCCGACCTGGGCTTTAGCGTCGAAAATACGCAGCGCATCATGGGCATCTTCTTACGCGAACGACTGCTCGTGCGCAGCCCGCAAGAAGGTTTCGAAAAAGCAGACCTCAACCAATTTGAGCTGCCTCTGAGCTGATACCGACTTACCAGATTTTACCAGCCACCTCATTCTGCCCGCGAGCTAGCCCCTTAAAGTAGGTAGAAAGAGGTGGCCATTTTTTGTCTGTCGGTTTTTTGAGGGGGGAGCGCTGTTTGTCGGATGAGGAGTGCCGCGTGGCAAATGCTGAACGCCCACTCACTACGCCCGCCATCCTTCATCCTCTATCTCTGCCTGTCACCCCTAACTCCCTCGTCATCTATCCTTCGCTCCCTCGTCATTCCTAGCCTCCACGTCATGCCGGACTTGATCCGGTATCCAGAGAACGGAAAGGGCAGCTGAAGTTGATTGTATCGCTGTATGGATCCCCAATCAAGTTGAGGATGACTGTCCAATAAGACACTTAAACATATAAAAAACAATAATTTATCTCGCCCGTTCTTGACGCCTATTTAGTACCGGACAAAACATGAGAAGACAGTAAAAAAGAGACGGAGTTCTTTGATTAGCTTATTGGTGAAGAAACCAACTAACCTGAAGCCCCCCGTCTCATCATGGAGATTACTACATTAGTGACTCGCCTGCAATCCTA
>JBCCIM010000339.1 GCA_039111535.1 Bacteroidota bacterium
ATCGCGCCGGCTGTACCCCCAACGGCAGCGCCTACAATGGCTCCCGTGGCTATTATAGGTAAAGTCACCGGTAAAACAGCCACGGGAGCCATTGTAGGCGCTGCCGTTGGGGGTACAGCCGGCGCGATCATTGGCAAGCAGATGGACAAGCAAGCTGAAGAGCTGGAAGCCGAACTTGAAGGCGTTGAAGTAGAACGCGTAGGCGAAGGCATCCAGGTAACATTCGACTCTGCGATCCTTTTTGAAGTGAATTCGTATTCACTTTCCGACGCTTCAAAGCAAAATCTGAACGATTTGGCCCAAAGCCTTTTGGAATATCCGAACACGGAAATTATCATTGCAGGCCATACAGATAGCTCTGGTCCTGAAGACTACAACCAGAAATTGTCTGAGCAGCGTGCTGATGCTGCAGCCACTGTCCTCGTACAGCATGGTGTCCCTGCAAACCGCCTCGGCATCGTCGGACATGGCGAAGCTGAACCAAAGTCGTCAAATGATACAGCGTTTGGCCGGCAGGAAAATCGACGTGTAGAAGTTGCCATTTTTGCATCAGAAGCTTACCGTAGTGAGCTTGAGGCGCAAAATAATTAGTCTTTAAACATCGTCATACAGCAACCTGATGGCTTATTCTGTGTCCTCTTGGATAACTTCCCCCTGGATTTAAACCATTATTCAGTACATTGGGCAGTCAAAGCCGCCTTGCTGTAACACCAATTTGATGCTTATTTTGTGTGTTTCTGGTGCCTACCACTGTAATCGCTCTGGATACATACTAGCAAATAGAGCTTGTTCCGTCTAACAAACCGCTAAACATCAGAGGTTATGAAATCTTTTAATCGCGCCTCTTTGTGTAATCTGAAACACATTGTGCTGTCACTTACTGTACTTGCGTTCGCCTCAGGTACAGCCCTGGCCCAAGAGACCAAAACGGTCATCAAGGAAGGTCAGGAATACAAAATGAAGTACAATGAAGCCCTGGAATTTGCCAAGGCCAAGAATTACAAAGAAGCATACGCCGCCTTCGAAGCCACCCTGCCGCTTGCAGAAGCAGCTGGGGACACAGAAGTAATCAACCGTTCAAGCAAAGTGCTTGCGCAGTTGGACAACTCCTACGGCACACGTGCTTTCAAAGCAGGTAAATTCGAAGAAGCAATTCAGCACCACGAGAAAGGTATCGCGCACAAAAGCGATTACGTGCCTAACCATTATGGTAAAGGCAAAGCCCTCGAAAAACTGGATCGTTGGGACGAAGCCGTTGCACTGCTGAAAAGCGTTATGGAAATGGGCGACCGTAAATCTGCAAACGCGGCAGAAAAAACGATCCGTGGACACTATGTTTACATCGCCTCTTCTAACCTGAGCGAAAACCCAACAAAGTCTACTGCTGAAAAAGCACTGGCAAGTCTGGATGAAATGCTCGGTTATGTTGACGCAGACGCTGATACGTACTACTACCAGGCAGAAGCCAACAAAACCATCGGTAACTACTCAGATGCTATCAGCCTCGCTGATCAGGCCCTGGGTGCACACCGTGGCAGCCGAACCGACAAAGCTAAAATCTACTTTGTCAAAGGCGAAGCGCTGATGTTCTCTGGTTCAAGCGCTGATGCTGCAGAAGCGTTCAACAACGCACTCTACGGCAATTACAAGCCGCTGGCACAGCACTACCTCGACGAACTGAAAGGTGGTGGTTGATACCGCAACACTTGATTTTAAAAACCCGCAACGTGGCTCACGTTGCGGGTTTTTTTGTGGATTTGAATCAAAGGGATACATTTGCCCGCTCTAAAGGAATCCCGCTTGCCCTTCCGTCGTATATGCACCGTCGATTAAATACCGCAGCCCGGACTGGGGCACGGGCAGGATAAAGCCAACGCACTTCTTAATTCCAAGCATTTACCCGGCATCCTCATGACATCAACTGAACACGCTGCAATTTCCGACTCAGCATCCATTGGTAAAAACACAACCATCGGTGCGTTTTGTGTTATCGGCGACGATGTAAACATCGGCAGCGGCTGCCAGATTGGGCACCACGTGGTGATCCACGCGGGCACTGTGATTGGCGACAACGTGCGGGTTGACGATCACACCAGTATCGGTAAGCAGCCGATGCGCTCCCCAAACAGCGCAGTCACTGCAGATAAAATTCAACCACCAGCGATTATCGGCGCACGGTGCCTCGTGGGCGCCAGTGTTGTCATTTATGCCGGCTGCACCCTGGGTGAAAAGGTGCTGGTAGCAGATCTGGCTACCGTCAGGGAAGAGGTCACCATCGGCGACTACACCATCATCGGACGGGGCGTTGCTGTAGAAAATAAATGCACCGTTGGCCGCTACTGCAAGCTGGAAACCAACGTATATCTGACAGCTTATTCTACCGTTGCCGATCGGGTATTTATCGCTCCGGGGGTGCTAACAAGCAACGATAATTTTGTGGGTAGAACGGAAGAACGCTTCAAACACTTCAAAGGCGTAACAATCAAACGCGGCGGCCGCGTAGGCGTTGGTGCAGTAACCTTGCCCGGTGTTGTAATCGACGAAGACGCATTGATTGCCGCCGGCGCTGTACTTACCAAAGATGCAGACCGCGACATCATCTATGCCGGTCTGCCAGCCAAACAATTCAGACAGGTACCTGAAGACCAAAAACTCGACAACCAGGGCTGGAAAGACCACTGAGGCTCAACAGAG
>JBCCIM010000340.1 GCA_039111535.1 Bacteroidota bacterium
ATGAGCTTTAATGTAGAGATGCGTCTAGCTCTTGTGATTTAGCACGGACAAAAGGCCCCGGAGACACATCTATTGAGCGCAATGTACTTTATGGTATCCCCGCACATTGGATAAATAAATTTTTCTGCCCCCCCTGACACCGAGTAAGGAATGTTGAACTTCGAAGTTTACATTCCTTCAACCTTCAACCTTCAACTACCGCTCTTTCTCCATAGCCAGCAGGCGCTGGATGCGTTCTTCAGCTGGCGGGTGCGTGGTGAACAGGCTCTTTAGTCCGCCTTTGCCAAACAGCGGACTCACGATAAACATGTGCGCTGTGGCCTCAGTAGCCGGCATAGGATTCCGTTCAACACCCTGATGCAAGCGCGCCAACGCATTTGCGAGTGCCCGAGGATTCTGAGCGATTTCAGCACCATCCCGATCAGCAACGTATTCGCGGGAGCGGGAGATTGCCATCTGGATTAGAAATGCGGCAATTGGCGCAAGGATCAACATCAGTAAGCTCACGAGGGCATTGCCCCGGTCTCTGCCACCGCCAAAGAAGAAAGCAAACCGTGTGAGTAGCGTTATACCGGAAGCTACGGTTGCGGCGATAGAGGAAGTCAGGATATCTCTGTTTTTGATGTGCGCAAGTTCGTGGCCAATGACCCCTTCGAGTTCTTCCTTGTTCAGCAGGCGCACGATACCGTTTGTGACTGCTACGGCAGAGTTTTCTGGGTTTCGGCCCGTAGCAAAGGCATTTGGCTGGTTGTTTGGGATAATGTAAACCGCCGGCATTGGGAGGTTGGCGCGCTGGCGGAGCCGGTCAACCATTTCGTACAATTCAGGAGAATCTTGTGGTCCTACTTCCTGTGCTTTGTACATCTTCAGGACAATTTTGTCGCTGAACCAGTAGCTGGCAAAGTTCATGGCCACAGCAACAACAAATGCGATGACCAGACCCTGCGTGCCTGCTATTGCGTTGCCAACGAGTGCAAAAAGAACGATCAGGAACGCCATGAGCGCGCCTGTGCGGAAGGTGTTAAACATGGTTGTTTGCAGATAGGAGAGTGTGATGGGTCACAAGTAGTACACGATGCTATAAGCTGGTAGTTTCAGGTGCTATCCTAGCATCTTGGTGACGATCATAACGTCATACAGGGCGTGTGTCCATGCAGCAACGCCAAATCCGCGCACGAGGTATATCACATTGAGTGCGAGGCCAAAGAAAAATCTGAATAGAAAAGACTGGGCGGTGAAGTCGTCACCAAGCGGGCCCATGTAGTGAATACCGCTGAACATAAGGGCGCCGGCTACCGCAGCCACAATGTATGCAGCCGTCTGGAATCCGAGTATAGCCTTCAGGATGGCGTACAGTCCACCTACGAGAATCACACGAAACAGCAGTTCTTCATAGATGCCAGCGCCAATAGAGAGGGCCAATTGCATCCATATCGTCTCTTGCTCAAGTTGGGCGCCGGCAAGTAGCAAAGTCGGAGCATAGGCTGAAAACAGGGACCACACCAGTTGCGATACGAGGAGCGCAACAATGATGGCATAAAACCCGCTTTCAATTACAATTCCGAAAAAATAGGCAGGACGAAGCGGAATGCGTTTCTTCCGTTCGTACATCAAAATACAGAAACCAACAACGAGCAAAACACCACCCATGATCAGGGTAGTAGGTCCATCAATGAACTGAAACCATTGTTTGAGCCATAATTCAGAGCTTACCCGAACTTGCCCTACCCGCCCTTCATTTGCCGAAATGATAAGCGTCTCATACATCAAGATGAGCGGGATGGCACTCAGAAAGCCATACGTACCCGTTCGCGTAGCAGACAGGTAGGTCGGCTCGATCGCTTCAATTGGATCAGGTTCTTGCTGGCTTACGGTTTCAGTCATCTGCACCAGGGTGGCAACAAAGGTTGTTTTCTGGGGAGAGGGGCTGTTTGCTAACTACTCGACAACGCGTATCTGGATTTCTTCGTCTTCGCCAAAGGTCAGGCCAAGTTCGCGTGCTACAATAGCAGATACATCCATGATATAACGTGAGTCGATTGGGCCCCGGTCATTCACTTCTGCAAAAGTCTTACGGCCGGAAATAGGATTTGTTAGGAGTACGATGGTATCAATTGCCAGTTCAGGGTGGCTGACGGTGAAGCGTGCCGGGTCATATGGGTCGCCACTTGCGGTGAGGCGGCCGGCAAAGGTCTCCGGGTAAAGCGAAACGGGCCCAACTTCATAAAGCGGGGGGATATTCTGTGCTTTGGCCGGCTTTTGTACAGGATCAGGCGCAGGCAGTTTAATCACCTGCCCGATACGCAAGCTCGGAGAATTCAATTCATTTAAATTGGAAATGGACCGCACATTGGTGCCCGTCCGCCGCGCAATACCATACAGCGTGTCGCCCTTGCGTACAGTATAGGTTTGTGGGCCATCCGTTTCGCTGAACGATGTAATGGGGCTGGTGTCGGGAATCCAGATGGTGTCGTTGGCTTCAAGCGGATCTGAGTTGCCGCCATTCATGGCAAACAAGGCATAAGCTGGCAGTCCGTATTCAACAGCAATGCTGTAATATGTGTCACCGGGCTGCACAACATAGCTTCTTTTTGCGCGCGTAATAGGTTTGAAAGTGCCTGCACTGCGGTCGGGTTTTTCTTCAGCATCCATAACCTC
>JBCCIM010000341.1 GCA_039111535.1 Bacteroidota bacterium
GCTGACCATCATTTGCAAGATGCAGTCAATCAGTCGTTGGATCAAGACAATAATAGTAAGGAGGTGTCATCACCTCCTCCTCCTGACGACGACAATGACGATCACGATGCCCCCTTTGACTTGGACATGGAGTAGTAGCTCTACTTATTGTGTTTTGTTGATGAAATACAACACGAATAGCTGGAAATTTTAGAATTCTTTTTATCTACACTAGGTTGTGTGCTGTAAGGTATAGTAGCTGTGTAGGGAAGACACAACGCGTGTTGCCGCTATCATGGCCAAAATGGCTTTCCTTTCTTGTCCATGAAAGGACTGTCGTGACACGGCTTCACACTTGGTTTGTCCTTATAGTGACATATCACAACTGGCTCTATTGTACAGGAATCGACTCCAAGGTGAGTAGTATTACCGCTGACGCTGTCCTTGACATACCACATGCCAATTTGTTGACGGCTTCTCGCGCATTAATAAGCCGGCCAATGCGTGGCGAGTCGTCCAGGGTTTCCCCTGTTTCATGGAGGATGGCATACGCCTCTTTAGCACTCAAGTCAGGATTCATGGCCCGCATGATGCCAAGCAAACCTGACACAACCGGTGTAGCCATTGATGTACCGCTTTTCGGACCATAGTCCTGGTTTGGGATCAGCGATACAATATCAACGCCTGGTGCTGCGATAGGGCGTGTCAGGCTGGTGTTTGTATTGGAGAATTTTGCCTTGTTGCCATTTTGATCGGTCGCCGCAACCGTGATTACCCCTTCGATATTGGAAGGCATGTGGTTTTTTGCATCCTGGTTGGAATTGCCGGCAGCAGCAACAACGATGGCGTTGCGTTCTATGGCAAAGTTGACGGCTTTTTTAACCACGCGTGGCGGCGCAAGGGCAAAGCCACCCAGCGACATCGAGATTACGTCGGCGTTGTTCTGCGTTGCATCAATGATAGCCTGTGCAATCATTTCCACGGAGCCCATGCCGTCGTTGCCAAGGGCCTGGTAACTCAAAATGTCGATATACTCCCCATTCCAATTGAGCGAAGCCATCCCAATGCTGTTGTTGGTAGCAGCGCCAGCGATGCCTGCACAGTGCGTGCCATGGCCGTGTTTGTCGACATTGCCCGGGGTTGACTCGAATACGCCTGTAATGTCTTCATGGCCACCATCTACACCCGTGTCAAGGATGGCAACGCGTGCTTTGCGTACTGGCGTCATGTCTTGCAACATGTGATGCACATCGTGTCCGTTTATGGCGTCAAGTGCCCACTGATCACCTGCGAGTGGGTCATTTCCCAGAATTCCTGTTGTTGTTTCGAAACTGAGGCTGCTTTCGTTGGCCGGGAGATCGAGCCCAAACGCTTCGTTCCACTCTACATGATCAATGTTTTCTGTATCCAGACGAAGGGCGCGCATGGCGGCCTGCATGTTACTCCGTGTGCCCGATACGATGTATACCTGGGCAAGGTCTTCATCCATCGAAAGTGAGACCGTAGGGAATGCTTTTTCAGCTACAAGGCCCCTGGAAAGTAGTTCGGCGTTGATTTCTTCAATGCTGTCATCTGGTCCAAGCTCCAGCAAAAAGGTATCGGCATTGGTTGTTTCTACGTTGAATACCTTGCCAATTGAACCGAGGAGGAACGCAAGGCCCAGCGCAAGGACACCCAGGATCACAAATGGTTTGGCTTTTGCGCGTCTGAAAAGCAGCAGGCCGGCGCCGCTCCAGAGCCCCATCGCCATATCTGTAAATACGCCGGTAGCCAGGCTCAGAATACCAGGACTTGTCACCAACCGGGTGAAACCCATCAAGGCAATGCAAACGAGGCCGGTGATAACGGTCCAGGGATTTTTGTTTTTCTTGCTGATATCCCACGCAATAAGAAGGCACCCGAGAATGGCAAATATAGCTGGTGTACTGAGCGAAAAATCTAACATAGTACCTGTATAGCTTGGAGACGGGTTATGGAATTAAAGCCGTTTTATAGATCGAACGTACACGGGTTGGCCCCACATTTTCATGGAAAGCACGTCTGCCGGCTCAATGACCGCTTCAACACGACCGTTTGTGACCTGGACTGCACGGGGGAGCTCACCTACAGGTTCATATTGCAGGTTGTTGTCTGCAATGATACCCCAGAATCCACCCTCAAAGTCTTGATATACAACGGTTCCAGTGATCTTCATAGTATGTAACTCCATGCAACGTGCCAGAAGGGGCTGTTCGTTACCATGGTGTTACGGGAGCTGCTGCTCAGGAGTTGCAGCCGCCAGCGGGATGATTTGCGGTTTTGTATTGGTGATTGATGAATGATACGAATTAAGGGCTGGAAGCATGATCCAGCTTTTTTCGTGTTTTCGTATCCATGCTTCAGAATAACGAACACCGAACCAGGGGTGTTCAGAAAAATCTATTGATCCACTGCGCTGGGATATTCCATAAAATAAAACGCTTTTAGTTGATGGGCACCCTTGGAGGCTTTTTGACCGTGCTAAAGGATATACGCAATAGTGGATTGCAAGCTACTGCCCTGCATTAAAGACCGCGTACGTTCATTTCTTTTACCCAAAACAAAACAGGGCCCCAAAAGAAACGAACCAAAGAAAAGGGCACCACCA
>JBCCIM010000342.1 GCA_039111535.1 Bacteroidota bacterium
CCCGATGTTTGGGGTCGCGGGGAGTGGACTGCTGAAACACTAGAAGACGCTAGGCAAATGGCGTGTGATTTTGCGGATGGTGTGTCATGAAAGAACGCCCTGTCCTATTCAGCGCCCCAATGGTTAACGCCATTCTTGAGGAGCGGAAGACGCAGACGCGGCGGGTTGTTAAGTCCATAAAATCGGCAGAAGGCTTGGCGATCAACCCAAACGAAGCCAAGCTGTTTGCGAGCGAGCACATGGACTCACTGGAACTACAGGGATTTGATTTTCGGTCTACGCTACTTACCAGCGTGTTTCATTGCATCCCGCCGATGGATCGATGCCCCTACGGCCAGCCAGGGGATTTGCTGTGGGTGCGGGAGACTTGGGCGAATATGGCCTATGAATGCAACCCGCCTGAAATTACTTATCGCGCGAACTCCCCCAGCACAGACGTAGAGGGCTGGGCACTGCCTCCGGGCGTTGTGTGGCGCCCTTCAATCCACATGCCCCGCTGGGCCTCACGTATCACCCTAATAATAACCGATGTGCGAGTTGAGCGGTTGCAGTCGATCAGCGACGACGATGCGAAAGCCGAAGGCCTGATGTGGTCTGACTTCGGACTTAACAGATTCAAACAACAACTCCCAGGCTGGCATTGGAAGGAAGGGGCCGACTGGAAGCAATCTCATCTCTTTCCGCGGCATGCCTTTTATAACCTCTGGAATTCCATCAACGAAAAAACACATCCATGGGAATCAAACCCATGGGTATGGGTAGTGGAGTTTGAGCGCGTATGCTGATTAAAGCCCGCCATTGGATCAATGAAACCTTCGACGAGCGCAGCAAACCGACCATGCGCCAGGTGGTGCAGTGGGTGGAAGATGGCCACATTACCGGCCGCAAAATCGGTAAGGATTTATACATACTGGATTCCGCTGCGTTTGCACCAGCGCCGGTTGTTGATGTACAACCGCCTGCCAATCAGCCAAAGTTGCGGCGTAACCTGCTGAATTGACATGCCCAGGAAACCACAAGAGCGCTATTTTCAAGGCGTGCTGCTGCCAGACAATCTATATCCGGATGATTCGGGCCGCCCGGGTTACTGGCGGTATCGTCGGCCAGATCGCACGTTTAAGCGATTCATAGAGCCCGACACACACGAAGCCTGCGCCATTGCTGAGGAAAACAACGCAGCGCGCAGCGGTACCGATCGATCAACCACCCTTTACGCGGTCAACCAGTACATAAACTACGCTGAAAAGCTGCGCCCGGGATTGTTAAAAAAGGAAAGCTGGTACAACCGCAAGAATGCCATGCGGGGGTTTGCCAAAGAGTACCCGACGCGAACGGCCATCATGGAGGAAACCGTTTGGCGATGGTGGGATACGCTTACCCACTCACAACAGGGTTTGCGCCGATCCGAGTTTAGGCGGATGTGGGCCTACTGGCTGCGCAAAAACTATTCCCCCACGCAAAAGAACCCATTTGATAAAGACATGCTGCAGGGCAAAGAACGCCCCACCGTGGAGCGTGAGCGGCTTTCTGTAGAGGATTACTGGCGGATCTATCACCATGCACCAAGCATGGGGTACAACGGCTTGCAGGTGGCCATGGGGATTGCGCTTACCACGATGTTGCGCCGTTCTGACATTGTTGCCCTTCAGGCGGTCAACGTGCAGAGCAACCGATTGGAATTGACCGTACACAAAAGCCTCGAGCAGCGCGGCCAGATCCGCGCAGCACGATTGCATTGGACCTTCGACAAGCATCCGGAACTGGCCGACCTGGTGCAGCGTGGGCTGGCGTATGGCGCTAGATCAAATTGCCCCTATGTGGTCAGCCACAAGCCACTGCGGCACAACACGTCGAAAGCAAAAACGCACAGTTGGCAGATACTGCCCAATGCCCTTAGCAAACAGTTCGCTAAGGTGCGGGATGATTTGAAAATAGGCGGGGAGCACCCGCCTACGTTCCATGAGGTACGCTCAACAGGCAGTTACCTGCTGGCAGAGCAAGGCGAGGAAATCACAGACATTATGGAATCCATGGCACATAGCGAAGTGGAAATGACAAAGCTCTATCACGATGGGCACCCGCTACCAAGCGAGCCTGTTTTGTTGAGGGTTAAGGATTTTGGGGGGGAGTTTTGATCGGGGCGCCAGTGGGAAACCTGACCGAGTGCGAATATGTGTGGGAGGTCACCTACACAAGCATGTCTGACGGCCATCGGCTGAGCGCTGCACACTTCACCACCAGGCAGGCGGCAGAGGCATGCGCCAAAACCATGCATCCAAGCGAGAACGCACGGGTCATACAGACGACGCTCTACCACACTCACGGAGCAGAGAGGTGGTTTAAGGCTCATCTAACCGAAGTGTTCCCCGATCAGCAATCCCTGCGCGAACAAGCGCTCGCGAAGCTGTCACCGCAAGAACGCCAAGCGCTGGGGTTGTGTTCATGAGCACCAATCCAACCCAAAAACCGCTAATTCGTTGGTGCCCCACCATGGGCCGCAACGCCTTGTATGGCGTGCTTTTGGGGCTGTTCGCGCAACAACGTTCGGGACGTAGGGGCCGGAGGTTCAAATCCTCTCACTCCGACCA
>JBCCIM010000343.1 GCA_039111535.1 Bacteroidota bacterium
AAAGAAAGTGGCTTTGATAGCAGTGGCCAACAAGCTGGTAAGACAGGTGTTTGCAGTAGTCAAAAGCGGTGTTGCCTTCGACAATGATTATGTCGAAAAAATGAAACTGAATACTTGATTCTTAACACAGTTCATCCTGAGACCCCGAAGGATCTGGGAATGCGTCCTGCCTTGTAATGCCTCGGATGATGCCAACGAGATCGGGTTTCGGATCAAGTCCGGGACGACGCGTGGGGACAGGGGCTGGTAGATTGGCATAAATAACAAAAGAGCCGCCCTGGCTAAGGAGCGGCTCTTTGCTTAACATTGGATCTTATCAATTAGGACGACAGCTTCGGCCACAATTTCAGTACGCTATAAACTGCACCCACAGCAACAACGGTCGCAATGATGGCATTGGTCGTTTCGCCGTAAATGAAGAAGCCTGTGGCAAAAAGGGTAGCATAGATGCCTACACAACCGATGACCATGCCGGCAATCTCCAGTGGTAGCTGTCCTTGCTCTTTTTCAATGGGATCGCCTTCAGCACGGGCTTTGTCCAGCACTGCATCCCAGCCGTTACCACCTGGTTTAATGCGGCGGTAGAAGTTACGCAGGGTTTCGTCGTCGTCGGGTGGCGTGAAGTACGTCGCAACAACCCAGACAATGGTGGTCAGGATGGCGCCTACGATGATTTTCATCCAGGACTCCATCGGCAGGAATTCGAGTTTGTCGTGGATGAACGTCAGGTAGCCGGCGATGATGAGTGAGGAGATCATCGCGACAATTTCTGTATACGCGTTGATGCGCCACCAGAACCAGCGCAGGATGTAAATTAGCCCAGTGCCGGCGCCAAGTAAGAGCAGGAGATTGAATGCTTGCCCAGCGTCCGTGAGCATCAGGCCGAGGCCGAGGCCGAGGATCGTGGAGACTACGGTGAACATGCGGCCGGCCCAGACAAGTTCTTTCTGCGTAGCTTCCGGTTTAATAAACCGTTGATAGAAATCATTTACCAGGTAGGAGGCACCCAGGTTGAGTTGGGTTGACATAGTCGACATAAATGCAGCAATCAACGAAGCTGCGACCAACCCCAGCAAGCCACTTGGAAGGAAGGTAAGCATGGCTGGGTAAGCCACGTCATTGCCAAGTTTGTCTGCTGACAGGTTTGGGAAAGCTGCCTGAATATCTGACAGATTTGGGAAGACAACCAGGGATGCGAGGGCAATTAAAATCCATGGCCAGGGGCGTAAGGCGTAATGCGCGGCGTTGAAAAACAACGTGGCACCCATCGCATTGCGTTCGTCTTTTGCAGACAACATGCGCTGTGCTACATAGCCGCCACCACCGGGCTCTGCGCCGGGGTAATACGATGCCCACCACTGCACCGCAAGCGGGACAATCAGGACAGGCACCCATACATTCGGGTCACCAAAGTCAGGCATCAGATTGAGCTTGGTGGATACCACGTCATGTGAAAGCAGGGCGGTGAGGCCGCCTACTTCTTCAAGGCCAAGGATGTAGATACAGGCCCAGATCGAGCCAACCATTGCAAGGATGAACTGTACAAAGTCGGTGATGATGACCGCCTTCAGGCCGCCCAGGGCGCTGTAAATGAGTGTGATGGAGCCGGCAATGAGTAGCGTTTGCCAGCCGGGCCAGCCGAGAATGATTTCGCCAAACTTGATGCCGGCCAGTGCAACAGCCCCCATGACCATCACATTAAACACGAGGCCAAGATAAAGGGCCCTAAAGCCGCGCAGAAAGGCTGCGGCCTTGCCGCTGTAGCGTAATTCGTAGAATTCGATATCCGTCATCACCTCAGACCTGCGCCACAGACGGGCATAGACAAATACCGTGAGCATTCCGGTCAGCAGGAAAGCCCACCAACCCCAGTTGCCGGCCACGCCGCTGTCGCGCACGAGGTTGGTTACCAGGTTGGGTGTATCAGCCGAGAAAGTGGTTGCCACCATCGACACACCGAGCAGCCACCAGGGCATATTGCGACCGGAGAGGAAAAATTCCGTGGTGTTGGAGCCGGCTTTTTTCGAAAACCAGAGCCCTACGGCAAGGGAGAAAACGAAGAACGCGCCGATAATCGTCCAATCGATGGGTGCTAATTGCATGTTGGTGGGGATTGAGGAGTTAGGAGAAAGGAGTGTTGGGCAGTGTGCAATGCCGGGTGCTCATCATGCTAACTCATGGTAAAGTAATCTTCAGTGAGGAGTGAATAGTGAGGAGTAAAAAGGTTAGGAGTGTAAAGCCGTGCTCAATACTCCTCACTCCATACTCCTCACTCACTAATATCCAACGCATGCCCAATATCGTGAATGATATCATCAACATGCTCGAGGCCCACAGAAACCCTTACGAGTCCGGGTAAAATGCCGACATTCTGACGGTCCGTTTCTGAAAGCGAACTGTGTGTTGTGCTGGCAGGGTGGGTTGCAATGGTTCTTGCGTCCCCTAGATTAGCGGTGAGCGAGGTCATTTGCAAGGCATCCAGAAAACGCCGGCCCCGATCGATGCCGCCTTTGACGACAAAAGTAACAACG
>JBCCIM010000344.1 GCA_039111535.1 Bacteroidota bacterium
CTTCGGGATTGTTATCATCAACCAGAATATCACTATCCTCACTACAAGCAGATAAAAGAAAGGTTGAAAGAAATAAAGCCGTTAAAAATAATCGGAAAATCATTTTGTTCATTATTATCGTTTTGAAAAACAATGCAGTGAACGATGATTTTGATTGTTTTGATATGAGAAATAAAGTGGATTGAACAAACTGGAAGGTGAATTGAACATTTGATTCAAAACTTCCTATTTGGCCTTTCATCCATTGCCACTAACGTATGTCTATATAGAACATTACTAAGAGCGCTCTAGGCGATTCAAACACCCAACCTACCGTTTTGGAAAAGCTCGTGTTAGTCCGACAACTGATCGTGAGCCAGTGTGGGTGATAGAGTACTTCCCAGTTCTCGGGCATATAGATTCCACAAGTGCTGCAGGTCTCAGACCACGGGGATTTGGTATGCGTCTCATGATGGCGACGCGTCTTGTGATTGCGACGCCTCCCGTGTTGCCTTCCGCTTCTAATAGCAGCGTCGGCACTCCGGAGTCTTGGTTATTTCTGTTCTTTTGTTTCTAACGGATGTCACATACCAAGAAACTAAACCGGACTCGAACGAAGAGGGATGCAAAGACCATAACCCATTTTCAGCCTAAAAAGGGCACTTTCTGACAACAAACTCTCCCAAATTCAGCATCATTGCTCAACAAAAAGCTGACTCAAACCCTGACACTCCCCCAAACGAAAAAGGACACAAAGGTCATAATCCCTTGCGTCCCAAAGACTTACAAAAACCAGTAAATATGTAGAATGTACCGAGGGCGGGACTCGAACCCGCACGTCCCGAAGGACAACGGATTTTAAGTCCGTTGCGTCTACCTATTCCGCCACCCCGGCAGGATGCGTCGCCAATAAACTGCCGGCACAAGTTTGGGTTTCTGCCTGCAATCAAAACCGGGCAAATTTAATCAATACGCCAAAATTCAGCCGGCAACACCAAAATTACGCATTTCCTAACCGTCAATATTGGAACTAAAAACAGGCGTAACGCTTTGGATGGATCGTGCTACTATACAGCCAGAGCAAGTGTCCACCCCAGTCTTCTTGCTCTTTTTTTGTAGGGTGCCGGTTTTCTGGTATGCAATTGGTTCTGCTCCTGACACACTCAACCAATGTTGCCGGCGCACCCAGCTTCGCACACGCGGTTTGTTGTCCGAATGCCGGCCCAACATCGCAAAAAACCGACCGCCTAACTCTTTAACGCTGATTGACGTTAGATGATATCTTTACAGCTGCTTCTCTTTGTGATTGGCCTGGTCGTACTCTATTTTGGCGCTGAGTGGTTGGTAAAGGGTGCAGCCAGCCTGGCTATACACTACGGCATCCGGCCGATGATTGTCGGCATCACCATAGTGGCCCTCGCCACCTCCATGCCCGAGTTTGTCGTAAACTTTGTCGCGGCCCTCTCCGGAGAAGACAACCTCGCGCTTGGCAATATTGTCGGTTCAAACATCTGCAACATTGCTCTGATCCTGGGTATTTCTGCCCTTGTTATTCCGCTCAGCGTACAGCCCAGTACCCTAAAAAAAGAATACCCGATCATGCTCGCCGTCATGATCCTTTTTTATGTCATCTCGCTGGACGGCACCATCAGCCAAATCGACGGCGGCATCCTGATTGCCGGCCTCATCAGCTTCTTTACCTTCCTCATTATCGACGCGCGCCGGCATGGGCCCGCCGTACAGCCGCCATCCGATGACGATGCTGAGAAAGAAGAAGACCTTACCAGTACCATGCGTATCCTTTATGTGCTTGGCGGTATGGTCGGCCTCTCTGTTGGTGCGCGCGTTATGGTTGATGCTGCGGTAAACATCGCTGAAGCACTTGCCATCTCTCCCATTATCGTTGGCCTCACGGTTGTTGCCATCGGCACCAGCCTGCCCGAACTCGCAGCCTCGGTTGCCTTTGCCATGAAAAAGCAGGTTGACATGTCTGTTGGCAATGTGCTCGGCAGCAACATGCTAAATGTCCTCTTTGTTGTTGGCCTTGTCTCTATGATCAATCCGCTCCACGTGGATACCGATTCGATTCAGATCCACTTCCCGGTCATGCTCGCATTCTGCGTCGTCCTCCTCCCCCTCGCCTGGACCCAATACCGCATCACCCGCCTCGAAGGCTCTTTCCTCCTCGCCGGCTTCGTCAGCTATATCGTCTACCTCGTCCTCCCTTACGTGTAAAGGGGTTTAAGGTTGAATGTTGCTGGTTTAAGGTGGTGAGCCTGTGGTTTACATACGGATCCTTCGACATTCAAAATTCCTTGTTCGATGTCAGGGGTGTTCAGAAAAATCTATTGATCCACTGCGCTGGGATATTTCATAAAATAAAACGCTTTTAGTTGATGGGCACCCTTGGAGGCTTTTTGACCGTGCTAAACGTTATACGCAATAGTGGATTGCAAGCTACTGCCCTGCATTAAAGACCGCGTACGTTCATTTCTTTTACCCAAAACAAAACAGGGCCCCAAAAGAAACGAACCAAAGAAAAGGGCACCAC
>JBCCIM010000345.1 GCA_039111535.1 Bacteroidota bacterium
CCAGTTTATTGTGCAGCGTGTGCTCTCTGCAGCCAATATTGACAACGCCCGCAGAGGGACCATTTTTGCCGGCTTCCTCAAGCAGCTCCCGCTCTTCATTTTTGTTGTGCCGGGTATCATTGCCTACACGCTCTCTCAGTCTGGCGCCATTGCACTTGACGAGCCAGATCAGGCGCTGCCGGCGCTGATTGGTACCTTGTTGCCTGCCGGATTGCGCGGCCTCGTGGTTGCCGGCTTGCTTGCCGCCCTGATGAGCTCGCTTTCTTCCGTATTCAATTCCTGTTCAACCCTGATTTCCTGGGATATCTACCGAAAGCTGAAACCAGAAGCAACAGAGAAAACACTCGTACGTGTCGGACAGTTTTCCACGATTGGCATGGTTGCACTGGGACTCGCATGGATTCCGTTTATGGACCAAATCTCGGGCAAACTCTTTGTCTATCTACAGAGCGTACAGGGGTATATCGCACCGCCAATTGCGGCCGTATTCCTTGTTGGTATCATGTGGCGCAGGGTTAATGCCAAAGGAGCCATTGCATCACTGATGACAGGCTTTGTGCTCGGCATGACACGCCTCATTGCAGAATTAAACAAAGAATCGCTTGAAGGCACGATGTACGCTTTTGCCGATGTAAACTTCCTGCATTTTGCGTTTGGCCTGTTCCTCTTTTGTATTGCAGTATTGATCGGCGTAAGCCTGATAACGCAGGCACCAAGCGATGAAAAAGTGAAAGACCTCACGTTTTCTACAGTTGATGCGAGCACGGCGCTCCCATCCGATCCGGTATGGAAACAGAAAGACGTGTGGGCTGCGATTGCCTTGCTTGTGATTGTTGCCCTTGTCTGGCTTTACTTCACTGGTTGATCGGCGGGTAGCTTTAACACCGAACCATTAAAAAATAGAACGGCAGCACCTGAATCTGGTGCTGCGGTTTTCTATGTACCGTATTTTCTCTGGCTGCGCCTAACGCACTTTCACCAATTGGCGGGTTTGTCCGAACGTATCGCCGGCTTCAAGTCGCGAGAAGTAGATCCCGCTCGCAACGGGCGTCCCCCAGGTTGTTTTGCCATCCCACCGGACCGTGTGTTTGCCGGCTGCTTGTCCCGGGTCCTGTACGAGCACCTGAACTTGCCGGCCCTGCACGTCATAAATAGTAAGCGTAACAGCTGACGGTTCTGGCAATGTATAGGTAAGGACCGTTTCAGTCTGGAACGGGTTTGGATAACCAGGCAACAACGAAAAGGCATCAGGCAAAAAGTCATCATCAATGCCGGTTGGTAGTGCAGACTGAATGCGCAGGTTGTCTACCACCCACCCCCAACCCGTAACCGCATTGTCTGTTACCATACGAAAACGTAACAGCACTTCATCGCCCTCCTGGAATTGGTCCAACAGGTTTACTTCATGGCGTGCCATGAGCAATTCGTCAGGGGTCGCCATCAGATCACTTTGAATTTCCCACAGAGACGTGTACCGAACGTCATATCCATCAGCAATTGGGGTCCACGTAATCCCGCTATCCAGAGAGCCTTCCAACACAACATAGTCGTAAAAGGCGGGGGTACCGAAAGCGGCTTCAGATTTGCCGGCCTCAACCATTGCAATTTCATCATAAGAAACGATTGCGTCTGTGGCACTCACCCGGATAGGTGTACGCAACGTTGCCCGCGCATCTAAAAAATCGGGGTATGGGTGGGGGGAATGAAGCGCCGTACTTGAAAACCCTGTTGCAGTGGTAATGTCAAATCCTTCCAAAAAGAAAGCTGCCGATCCATCATCAAAACTGGTCACCAACGCATTAACAGGTGGATTGGTAGCATAAATTCGCATCGACTGCGTAGGTGCCGGCATTGCCTGTCCGTTTACGTACGACCATGCCGCCACATCGAGAGAGGTTTCCGCTACGCCATCGAGCAACTGCTGTAAATCAACAAATACATCGACCGTATCGCGTATGATGTTGGCATCCAGTCGGGCAACGCGCTGACCGCTTACAAAGACGAGCGTTGAATCGTATTGCGCACGCCTGACGAGTTGGAGATTGAGTTGTCCATTTGCACCGCCTTGAAGTGCTAGTAATTCCGGACTCAATGTATGATCGGTTGGTTCGTACGTTGCAAGTTCAGGGAGCGTTGCCGTCCAGACCCCCCGCCCATGTGTTGCAATAACAACCTGATCATTTACAATCCGCATTTGCCATACAGCAACCGCAGGAAAATCGCCCTCAAGAAGTTGCCAGGTTGCACCGCCATTGCGCGACTCAAAAATGCCTATTTCAGTGCCGGCCCACAAGACGTCGGTATCAAAAGGCATAACAAGCAAACTATAAACGGCAACATCAGGGAAGCCGTTGTTGCTTTCACCATTTGCTCCAAACCCGGAGAGCTCTTCCCACGAAGCCCCAAGATCGCTGGTCTTCATTATTTTGGGTGTCCCCGCCATCGAAAAGAGGGCAAAAGCCGTCTGAGGTTCCAGCGGGTGCGTTGC
>JBCCIM010000346.1 GCA_039111535.1 Bacteroidota bacterium
AAGCAATTCATTGCGCGCCAATACAGACAGGGCGTTGCTTAATGCTTTTGTTCAGGGAAGTTACAAGCTGAATGGGGGGGCCGAAATCGGACTCTCTTACATGTTGATTGATGGGGACTATGGCATTGCGCCAGAAGGCCACGTTGATCCAGATGAATCAAGCGTTCGGTTTTGGCGATTCCCTGAATTTGCGAACTCAACCGTTGTCATGAATGCAAGTGTACCGCTGGGAGCGACGTCAATTGTCCGCGGCGCAGTGTGGGGGAGCTGGTTCAGGCAGCACATCAATGCATATACCTCGGGCAATTACGAATTGCTCGAAGACCAGCAACAAGATGAAGACAACACGCTGGGGAGCCGCATTACGTTTAATCAGGAAGTAGGTAAAGGGCTCTTAAGCCTTGCTTTCAATGGTTTGCAGTCTGTTCATCTCGAGAAAACGCTCGAAACCCAGGAAGATGGGAGTCTGCCGGCTGCTTCTTCGGTGGCAGCTCAGGAATACGAGCAGTTTGTGTTTAGCGTTGGTGGGGAGTATGGGGTGCCTGTATCAGATATTTTGCGCTTAACAGTAGGCGGGAGTCTCGACGGCATTGCCACCCCTCAAACGGGTGACAAGCCCTCCAGGGATGCGCAGACGGCATTTGGTGCGTCGGGCGGCATGCAATACCAGCTTGCCCCGACGTGGCTGTTTCGTGCCTCGTTAGGGCGCAAGGTGCGATTTCCAACGATGCGAGAACTCTTTGGCGTAGCACTCAACCGCTTTTTGCTCAACCCGGATTTGAAGCCTGAATCTTCCTTTGTATCTGAGGTTGCCCTGATAACCAATGGCGCCTTCTTGAGCGGTGAAATTATTGGATTTTACCAGCGCACCTTTGATACGATCGACCAAGAGCGTGTTACGGTTGATGATGTTTCTTTGCGCCGGCGCATTAACCTCGATGGAAGCAGGGTTTTTGGTGTGGAGCTGGTGGGCAGTGCCCGACCTGTACAGGCAATTACCTTGAATGGACACCTCACTGTAATGAAACCGCGTGGCATTGAGGGGGATGATACCGTTTTCCTGACCGAGAAGCCGGCAATACTGGGAAGCCTCGGTGTTAGGCACACAAGTCGCTCCGGTTTGACACTGTCTACTGAAGGCACCTATACCGGGCGTGCTTATGGTCGCAACGATGACAATGAGCTTGTGCCGCTGGTGAAGTCGCTGGTGATGGATCTTAAAGCAGCATATCTGTTTTCGCTGCGCAATGGTAGCGTGTACAATGAGGTGTTTTTGCGCGTAGATAATGTCTTTGATACCGAAACACTGCCGCAATTGGGCCTGCCGGGTGCTGGACGCTTTTTGAGTGCCGGCGTCAATGTGTCATTCTAGACCATTCAGGTGCTGCCTCGTCCGCTCGGTGATTCACACGGTCATCATCATTTCTATGTACGACAGTGCTTCTTCAACATTTGAGTTGACGAGCTGATCAAGAGCTTCCAGCTTTTCCTGGTCACCTTCTGCCAGGTGCATAAAAGAAGCCGGCATGGCAACTTCGATGGGAGCAAACTCCACTTCTTCGTTTTCAGCTGCAGCTTGCTGGGCATATTTGCGTGCATCTGTGGCTGTACAAAGCTGCATGGCAATTGCTGAACTTGCTGAGAGGACAAGCGCAATTGTGCGGTGGTCTGGCTGCGTAATCTCACCTGGTTTTTGGTACGATTCAATCAGGGTTGTTACTAACTCTGGGAAATTCCAGTATTGTCCGGCCAATGCGCCAATGGAAGAATGATCGATGCCCAGCATGCTCGTTTCATCAGCAGCAGAGGGGATGTACAGTTCGTTGTTTTCGCGAAACAGCTGCTCGTAGGCATCGGGCAGGTTGTACATCAGTACAAAACGACCAATGTTGTGTAACAGGCCGGCAGTGAACGCTGATGCTTTGTCGGGCAGCCTCAAGTGCTGACTAATCAGATTGGTGTAATATCCAGCGCCAACGCTTACCCGCATGATGCGATCGATCATTTCGGTCTGCGTGCGCGAGTTAAAGTTTTTCTTGAGCCCGATGTAGCCGGAGGCCAGCACGATGTTACACACCTCGATAAAGCCAATCATCAGGATAGCTTTACGGATGTCCTGAAAATGCTGCCGCATCCCGTAAAACGCCGAATTGATCCGTTTTAGTACAGAGGCGACAACGAGGGGGTCCATATGGACAATGTTGATCAATCGGTCCGTATCGGGCATGCCACTGGCATTCAATAGGTCCGATATCTCAGCAACTGTACGTGACAGCGGTGGGAACTGGAGGTCAAAATCGAAGAAAAGTCGCGGTTGCTGGTCGATTTCCATGAAGGCCTTCAGAATTG
>JBCCIM010000347.1 GCA_039111535.1 Bacteroidota bacterium
GTTTTCTGCCACTATGATCGAAATGGAGATGGAATTGCCACACGCTTTGTGCACAACAAAACCTGGAAGCTATACGAGACGGGCGAGGTTTTTAATATTGCCAATGATCCTCTTGAGGAAGTTGTTTTAACCGAGGATGATGTGCCGGCAAACATTGTGGCAACGTTTCAAGCGGTGCTCTCAGAGATGCGATAAAATAAAAATTAAGACGTAAGACCCGTCGGGTTTTAAAAACCCGACGGGTCTAAAGTTCTACCCTACCCCAATCAAAGACGCTGCCCATCCTCTAACAATCGAACGCGGAGCTTTTCATAGTCCACTTCTTGAACTCCGATGCCGGCTCCCATAGCCATACTCGCAGTCGTAGCTGCACTTTGCCCCAATATCATAAAGACAGGCTCCATGCGAATCGAACCAAAGGCGATGTGCGAGCTAGACAGAGCCACGGGTACCAGCAGATTGGTTGCTTCTTCTCGCTTAGGTAAAATCGACCCAAAAGCAATGCGATAGGGTTCATTTGGTTTTACACCGATATCTCCTTCATTCTGCACAAAACCATCCGGTTTCACGTAGCGCTGCACGTTGTGCGAATCCAACGTGTAGGATCCCATACCAATGGGTTGTGGCACCCCTCGCCGGCCCAGGGTTTCGTGTTCGGTCATCACATAAGTACCTACCATGCGGCGTGCTTCACGTACGTAAATCTGATGTGGCCAGTGATCGTTATCTGTAAATTCGTCTCTGGCAAGGCCCCAGGTATTCATTTCTTCCTGGATTTCAGGTGGTACACGAGGGTCGTTCTGTAGGAAATACATGAGCCCTTGCTGGTAGGTTTTGTGTTCTTCCAGAATCTCCTGCCGGCGCTCGTAGCTAGCTTCCGGATAATCGTAATTCATGCCAATGTTATCCGTGCTGAAAGGACCGTGGTTATTGGTGTCAGTTTTACGATTGGGGATGGGGTCGAATTTATCAAACGATTCGCGCCAGCCGCTTTCAAAGACGCGCACGAGGAGCTCGTACTGCGTAGAATCGTAGCCAGCCGGCTTTGGGAAAAGCAGACGGTTATCTGGATGGTTGCTCAAACACATCCTGTAACAATAGGCCTGTAGCCGATGATCTCCCTCGCCCTTCACCCCGGGTGGCTCAGGTGAGATGCGTGGTAAGAGGCCGCTGGCTGGATGGCCAGGCATGACGTAGGGATCGATGTCCGACATAAACCAGTGCCGATGGTGCAAAACGCCCACCTGGATGCCGTTCCAGGTCTCCTCGTACTGACTGTTGGCTTCGCGGCCCACCGTATACGATATACCGGCAGCAGCCATCAGATCGCCTTCATAGGTGGCATCAATAAACATCTTGCCGGCGTAACTTTTGCCACTCAACATCTTGATTGTAGTGATCTGGGCGCCTTCTTTGTGAACACCATCTTCCGACCGATCCAGCCACTCGTTGCGATGCACTATTATCCCTTCTTCGGCTATCCAGGTATCAAAAATATGCTCAGCCACGTGCGGCTCAAAGATCCACATCGTGCGCTGGTCGCCATCCATGGCCGGCGTACCCTGGCCAACATTGCCATATTCTTCCTGCGTTTCCCATACCCAGGCTTCTTCTTGCTGATAATGCTGCCAAATACGGTGATAAAACTCACGAGCTACCCCACCGATGGCTTCCGTATTGCCCGAATCTGTCCAGCCTAAGCCGCCTGCAGTGAGGCCACCTAGATGTATATCCGGCCCAACTAGAATAACAGAATTACCCATACGGCTGGCCTGGACGGCTGCAACAACGCCGGCTGAAGTGCCGCCGTAAACAATCAAGTCGGCTTCAAAGTGGTTGGTTTGTTGGCAGGATAGTATGGTGAAGAGGAGGGCCAGGAGGCCTAGTGAGCGTAATCGCATGGTTTCTGTTGTGGGATAGTGGTGTGTGAATCGAAATTCGCGATTTTGGCCGGCAAAAGCTAACTCTGCTCTTCCGTGATCCTGTATTTCCGGGTTTCCGATGGCTACTTTATGTGCTAAGTTGTCATCCCCATAACTTGAAATGCCAAAACACCGCAAGACGGAGTCACCGCAAGACGGAGTCACCGCAAGACGGAATCACCGCAAGACGGAATCACCGCAAGACGGAATCACCGCAAGACGGAATCACCGCAAGACGGAATCACCGCAAGACGGAATCACCGAAAGACGGAATCACCGAAAGACGGAATCACCGCA
>JBCCIM010000348.1 GCA_039111535.1 Bacteroidota bacterium
AGAGATGAGCTTTAATGTAGAGATGCGTCTAGCTCTTGTGATTTAGCACGGACAAAAGGCCCCGGAGACACATCTATTGAGCGCAATGTACTTTATGGTATCCCCGCACATTGGATAAATAAATTTTTCTGAACACCCCTGACACTGAACAAGGAATTTTGAATGTCGAAGTTTAAATTCCTTCAACCTTCACCTTCAACCTTAGTTTATTTGTGAATTTGGATGGTTTTCGGGTATGGGGGCTGTTGTGTTCGTTCTAAATTCCTACTATGGGGTGTTCTGGTTTTGTAAACCCCTTTTTATCCGATCGCAATGAAGGATTTATTTACCAAGGCTGAATTGGACCAGATTAAAGACGCGGTGAGTGGCGCTGAAGAGCGTACATCAGGCGAAATTGTCCCTTACATCGTTGAGCGAAGCGACCGATATGATGTTACACTGTGGCGGGGGGCTTCCATTCTTGCCATTTTTGCCATTCTGGTTGTGGGTATAACCTATCGGTTTTATGATGGTTGGGGATTTGGCTGGCTCTATTCCGGGCTGGGCATCGCATCGCTTGTGCTGGCTGCCGGCACACTGGGTGCCCTGCTTGGCGGATATGTCGGGCCGATTAAACGGGCACTTGCCGGCCAGAATCTGCTCGCCCGCACGGTACACCACCGGGCCATGCGCGCTTTTGTGGAAGAGGAAGTGTTCAACACGCGAGACCGCACAGGTATTCTGCTGTTTATCTCGCTGTTGGAGCACCGGATTGAAGTGCTGGGTGATGAAGGCATTAATCGGCGTGTTTCAGCTGAAGACTGGACGGAAGTGGTCGTCAAAATTCGGAACGGAATCAAACAGCAACGAATCGCTAAGGGATTGATTGATGCGATAGAGATATGTGGAGAGTTGCTTGAGCGGCGCGGCGTAGAAATCCAGCCTGACGATTCTGACGAACTATCCAATGAAGTACGCTTTTCGGATGACGAGTAAATGCACGCTGCGCTCCTGGCGCGTACTGGCCACCCTGATGCTCCTTGGGGTTTGGTATGGCATCGAGACGGTTGCACCAGTAGCAGCCCAGCCGGCTATTCCCACACTGACCGGGCGCGTAGTTGATCGGGCAAGCATCCTGAGTGAAGAGACGGAGCGTACAATAACAACCCTGCTTGCCCAACACGAAGATTCCACCTCTAATCAGATTGCTGTGCTCACCATTCCGTCACTTGAGGGAGGTAATCTGGAGTCGTATAGCCTGGATGTTGCTCGCACATGGGCATTGGGAAGTGCGGAGCGCAACAACGGGGTGTTGTTGTTAATTGCTTACAACGATCGCAAAATTCGAATTGAAGTAGGGTATGGACTTGAAGGGGACCTGCCTGATGTGCTGGCGCAGCGGATTATAGACTACGAGATGACGCCGGCTTTTCGAAATGGTGATTTCGATGGCGGCACACTGAACGGCGTGCGGTCCATTGTGGGTACGATCCAGGGGACCTATGCGCCGCCTGAGTCGTCGAGCAATGACATTGAAAACGCTCCGTGGTTTGTTCGGATTATCTTTGGTGTTATGTTCGTCGGCATGCCGGCATTTATGCTCTTCATGACCTCCTTTGCGCCGGGGTGCATGCGTTGGTTTATGATGCTGTTTTTTATACCGTTCTTTGCTGCCGGCGGGACCATTTTGGCGCCGCCGTATGGTGGTATCGTCATCACAGTTTTGATTCTGCTGGGATTCCTGTGGTTACAGTGGCAAATTCGTAACTCGCCGAAATGGGAGGCGGTACGCGATGCAATGGAAGAGGCCAAGAAAACAGGAAAGGCGGTACCTGTACAAATGGGAGGTTTCAGCTTTAACGTAGGCGGAACGTTTAGCAGCAGCGGTGGCGGGTATTCTGGCGGGGGCAGTAGCTTTAGTGGCGGAGGCGGTTCGTTCGGGGGTGGGGGCGCATCCGGTGGCTGGTAGCTTACTGAAAATTGAATAGAAGAATACGATACTAACTTAAGAAATAAGATTTTATTTCTCCAATCCAGGCAGGTATCGCATCGTCTTGTGAGCAGATTGTTGAGTATTTTATCGCGAAATGCTTTTTGTTGTCGTCTACATCAAAAAAACTGTCTAACATGGTTTTTTGACTTGGAGATAAGTCCAAGGCAAAGTAGGAAGCCTCTTCAGAAACGAGTGTTAAAGAGTCTGTGAAGGCTAGTTCTTTTGGG
>JBCCIM010000349.1 GCA_039111535.1 Bacteroidota bacterium
CGAAATTATACTTCTTTTAAGTGTCAATTAATCACATTTTTACTCCAACTTAATCAATGCTCGGTATATAATAACAGAACGCAGGAAAAGCTACTACAACTGCGCTCTTTCATTTAAAACACATTTACAAATACACAGTCATACCGAGAGGATAACATGATTACTGAAAATCTCATTAAAGAAGAAATTCTTCCTTACTTTGGCTTCCGCGGCCACGTGCATCTTTTTGAGGGCCCATCAACTGATGATTATCCTGCAGCTTCTCCTGTAGAAATCATCCAGACCGACCAGTCTTTTCATCTTCGTTTTCACTGGCGGACAAACGGCAACCTGAACTACATCATGTGTGGCACCTGGAAGTGCCGGATTTATCTCGAGCAGATGGGTGGTGGAGAATTTACACTGAACCCGGCCTATGCGCTTGGCAAAGAAGATTTTGTTGCCAAACCCAATCTCTACGAGTGCAGCATCGACGTGCCGGCCAACCAGGTGAAAGCAGGCGTTTATCGCGTAGTTGCTACGCTGACCCTGGAAGGAGAAACGGGTGTCCCGGCACCAGTTGCTGCATTTGCAGACCTTGGCATCGTGCAGTTCTACTCAGATGGTCCAGCAAGCTAAATCTGTGCAAAAACACAGGCAAAAGGGAGGCTGGCAGACGCCGGCCTCCCACCGGCTTGCCTTTCCTGAATCCACATGACCGCGTTCCCATGAGCACCTCCAGAAGAAAGAAATCGACCCGCCGCACCAAAGAACAGTTGCTCCAGGAACTGGAAGTAACGCAACGGCTCCTTATCGAAAAGGAAGAAGAACTGGTGCTTTGCCAGGAAGAGCTTGCCCGCTATTTACAGCAACCCAAAAATGGCGAGCAGCAACACCACACGGATACGCTATTGGACAAAATAGCGGGATTGGAATCAACGCTTAATTCCACCTCGACTGAACTGGAAAACGCTCAAAAAGCCAACAGCAACCAGGCCTCCCGGCTCGCCAAGCAGGACAAGAAAATTGACAAACTTGAGAAGCAACTCAAGAAATTAAAGCAAGCGCAAGTTGAGACACAGGCATCCAGTACTCAGCCAACACCAATAACCTTACCACCGGACGGTCCAGATAGCTTCCTTGTCCCGGAAGTTGCAATACACCACACCAACGCAAAAGAACAGCAACAACAGGGGCCAGCAAAAGCTGATGGTAAAGCTAAAGGTAGCAAGGCAAAAACCAACACCGCCACCAAGCCCCGTCCCACAAGCGAAGAGAGGTATTCCGTGCCCATTCAGATTGCTCCCATCACCCAACTGATTAAGGAAAACACCCCATTTGATGCCGCGATTAACGTAGACGTGCAGGCCATGAAAGATAGCGCTGTTCAGCGTTTACGTTGCCGCACGCGGTTGTTTGCCAGGCGGTTTGCAGACGGTTGGTCGAGCCAGATTGGAGAAATTGAAGCAACGTATGACGCAGGCAATACAGCGGTAACAACCATCAAAGATGTTTCGCTGCCGGCCGGTCTTTATCATTTACAAGCGGTAGCCGCATTCACAACACCCACAGGTGACCCGCTACCCATCGCTTCCATCCACGAAGGGGAATTGCTACAGGTTGTTGTATAGTAGCCCTTGCCAGGCTTTAGGCGACGCGTGCCTTTTGCCAGACCAAGCTTAGTTGGCGCAAGTAAACGCGTATCCCAACTCATCAGGGAAATACTCCCCGGAATGCCGTATATGCGCCTCAGATGCGTCACGTACTTTCATATCTCCGGTACGCCAGTTGAGCCGGCGCTCGTATCCCTCACACTGCGGGCAAAGAAAAACAATCCAGTCGCCGTCGCGATACGACTCACAATGATGTGCTTCTGCCGGCGTTTCTTCAAATTGGTTCATGATTCGAGCTGGATAATGACTGTTTCAGCATAATCAAATATAACGATATTTCGGGTTACAGCACGATTGGATGCATCATTGGCTGTAAAGAAGCCGTCATTCCCCTGGCCTATGCTTGCGGATGAGCAGGATTTTGAGTAATAATTACGCGTGGACTACACATCTCCTAAACGCAGTAGAATGGACATGAAGAAAAATCTACATTTGATCACAACATCCGCCGGATCGGGGAATGGCTTAAATCCCGCCTTTTCAGGGTCATAGGGGTCAGTGAC
>JBCCIM010000350.1 GCA_039111535.1 Bacteroidota bacterium
ATGACGCCTTAGCACCCATGTCAGAACATAGGCGAAACTTGGTACTGGGAGAGAATGCCCGCTGTCTGTTTAATCTATAGAAACAACAGAGATCAGCTTATTATTCCAGTTACATCGCCTCGGAAGTTTTTCCATTCCACGCTGGCGTGGGGGAACTTGCTTGGCGAATCATCGTGCTCTGTTCGATTGTCGTTCTAAGGGCACACAGAAGCACACGGGGTCCGGAAGCATAAGGACCCACCTACAAAGATGATGGTAGACCTAGGCTGTCGAAATTTACCAATATCCAGGGAAATATCTCCCATGGTTTTTGGGTTTTTCTGACGTAACAGCAGGGTTCGTCGTCCCCGTGAAAACGGGGAACCATGCGAACTTTCATGGACCCCCGTTTTCACGGGGGCGACAGATCGGGGTATTTCAGGCCATCCATAAACCGGGACGTGAATTTTTGAGAAAAACCGGATATTTCGACAGCCTATGGTAGACCCCATCTTCCTGTACGAACATTGCCAAGTTTCGCTATCATGACAGACTCACCAATCAAGGATTATGATGAAGATAGACGCCTCAATCAGTGGAGACCTCAAGACGGTTGCGAAAGAAGCAGCGCGACTTGAGTCGATTGGCTACGACGGTCTAAAGGTAGCAGAGCTCACTCACGATCCCTTCCTGCCGCTGACGATTGCGGCAGAACATACCACGCGCATCGAACTCATTACTTCAGTCGCAGTGGCGTTTGCCCGCAATCCCATGAACATGTGTCACCTGGCACATGATCTCAACGCATTCAGTGAGGGTAGATTTGTGCTTGGGCTTGGCACCCAAGTGCGTCCTCACATCGTCAACCGGTTCGGTATGCCCTGGCATAAAGCGCCCCGACAAATGCGAGAGTTTCTGGCAGCGATGGATGCGATCTACGACTGCTGGTACAACGGTGAGCCACTGGATTTTGACGGCGAGTATTACCGGCACACATTAATGCCGAAGACGTTTACACCTGCTGATACAGAATACGGACCGCCGGATATTTTGCTTTCTGCTACTGGCCCGCTGATGACAAAAGTGGCTGCTGAGGCGGCAGACGGTTTGATCATGCATCCGTTCTCTACTGAGAAGTACATTCGTGAAGTTAACCTGCCTGCAATTGAGGAAGGATTACGAAATACCGGAAGAGATCGGGAGCGCTACGAACTCGATTACGCACCGATGGTGGTAACAGGGGACACAGAGGAAGATTTTGAGCGAGCCCGTCAAGCGGTGCGAGGTCGATTGGCGTTTTATGGCTCAACACCCGGCTATCGTGCGGTGCTGGACCTTCACGGCTGGGGTGAACTTCAGCCTGAGTTGAATCGATTGATGAAACAGCATCGCAATGATGAGATGGCTGAGCTGATCTCTGATGAAATCCTGGAAACCTTTGCAGTCGTGGGTGAACCCGAGCAGGTTGTAGATGAGATCTGCCACCGGTTTGGTGGTCTCGTGGATAGAACGGCATTTTCGATTCCCGGGATGTCGGACGAACGTCTTGCCGAATTGCTGCAACGATTCAAGCATGCTGCTTCTACTGACTAGCGAGTAGCCGGGTAGGGTATGCAAAAGCCAGCGGGTATTGCTGATCCATTAGCGGATAAAGTTGAATGGTCACCGGCAGCAGGTGGTGGCGCTAATTTTAAAACCCAAACCTTATACTCAGCCTCCAAGACCCAACTGCGAACTAAAAAAACAATGGGAGCAACACTGTTTAGCCTGGTGTTTATATTGCCTGGCTTAGGCGTCTTTTTGTTTGCTGTGCCCTTTTCTTTGCTGGATGGTCAGATTCTGACGAGCTTTTTCCTTCTGCTTTGGAGTGTCGGGTTTACGGCAGGCGGGAGCTTTCTGTGGTATAGATTCAGTACGCCATTTGTGTTCGATAAAACCACGGGGCTGTATTACAAAGGTAAACCGGTTCAACCCGACGCTGTAAAGTCAGGTAGGCTAGCTGCCGAAGGGGTTCAGCCCCGGCCAGCTCGGCGATCCC
>JBCCIM010000351.1 GCA_039111535.1 Bacteroidota bacterium
ATCCAGAAAAAGGTTTGTTTTAGACGTATTTGACTAGATTCCTGCCTCCGCAGGAATGACGGGAGTGGCACGAGGAAAGGCTGAAAATTACCATTTGAAGCCATTGCATCTATTTCCTTGACGCCTATGGAATCAAGTCCGCAATGACGATGACAAATGGCATCAATGAAAAGAAACACTTGTGTCACCTTCTGACTCGAATAAACACACACCATAACAGAACCATTTAGATCAACCCCTCGTTAATAAACTATTGCCCCTCTGTGAAGCGTCAACACGCTAGCCTTTCAATACTTTCACCCGTACCTCGATCGTCAGTATGTGCCGTAAACCGTATGCTGCTGGATTTTATGTGGCAGTTCTCTTCCTCGTAACCAGTCCACCAACTTCCCTTTTTGCCCAGGCCGTCATCGACTGGGAACCGCTTAATCAACACATAGAAGGCGGCGCTGTTACCCTGTTATGGCAAAGCCCATCGGGGGCTTTTTTTGCCGGCAGTCGGAGTAGCAGTTTATTTCGCAGCCCGGGCGTCGGCGAACCCTGGGAGCCTGTCGCATTGCCCAAGAACCATCCACTAAGCTTAAAAGCAGATCCAACAGGGCGCCTGTACCTGTGGAGTCATGAGGGGTTATTTGAATCGGAAAATGACGGGGTTTCCTGGTCTAAAAGCACCTTATCCATCTCTCCTCGATCTCTACTCTTCACCCCCGATGGTGTAACTTTTGCCAGCACAGATGAAGGTATTTACCAAAGAAATTCCTCACAAGATGACTGGCAGCTGATCAAACAGTGGACATCAAGAGACATAGGAAAAGCAGATGATGACGAAATTGTATCCCCTTCTTTTTTTAAAATGCGCGCTGATGGATCCCTGGTGGCCGGCGTAGGCAGTCGGATATTTTTGTCAGAAGATGGTAACTCCTGGCAATGCCTATCAGTAGATGCATCGGGGACTTGCTGGCACAATTTCATCTGTTATGGCAGTGGGCATTGTGAGCCGGCAGATGTAAGGTCAATTCTGCCACTAGGCAATGATCTGCTGATCTATACAGAAGCACGCTATGGCGCCAGAGCCGTGCGCTACCTGGCTGAACAAAACGAAATTGTGGATATTGATCGGCTTGGCTGTAGCATCGAAGGATTCTACGATACGCCGGCTGCCCACTTTGCACAGGCAAGCGCCTGTTGCACCATGGGTCATTGTGGAGGCAACGGCCTGTATCAGCGCAACAAAAACGACAGCCTGGCATCGTGGCTGCGGATAGATGACAGCGCCCTGACCTACCGGGTCGCACCCGACGCCAGCTGGATATGCGCCGGCTCCTACGATGGCGTGAAGTGCTCCTTTGATGGCGCGCAAAGCTGGCAACCCTGGAACAACGGCCTCTCCAACAGGGCCATCTCAACCCTCCATTTTAATAGCGCTGAAGCATTGATGGTGGGCACGGGCTACGGTCTTGTGATAAATCCTCGCCACCCTGAAGAAGAAGCGCAGCATCTACTGGTTAACCAACGCCCTGGTAATTTTGGCATCGATTGCCTGTCGGCACCCAGAGCATTCCTTTCTCACGTGAACGATTCGCTTTACGCCGAAGTGAGCGGACGCGTGTATCATGCCGGTAACGTAACCGATTTGTGGGAGATGACGCCAAGATCGATCAGTTTTGGCTATATCAATGGGCCGCTGTACGACGAAAAACCTTTGACACCCGCACTTCCCTCTTGCGGATTTGAAGTCTTAGTCACCAGAACGCCTCCCTTTTCTTGCAGGCGTCGCCACAGGGGCCTTTATGCTGCCGGCTCACGCCTGTACCAGAAAAAATTTAACGCCATGTACAGGTCTTCGGATGGTTTTCACCAGGAACTGACTGAGATCACGCCCCCGATCAATCCACAGAAATTTAGCGTGATGGGTGCCCACAACAACGGCACCCTGGTGCTTGCAAATGAGACAACGCTGTACGTATCTAC
>JBCCIM010000352.1 GCA_039111535.1 Bacteroidota bacterium
CTACTCAGCAGGCAGTCAAATCAGGTGGTACCCTGCACAGAGACGCTCGAAAAGAAGTATTTGAAGTTGAAATACGTGATGAGGCCAAACCCGAAGGCAAACAACGCCTGGAAAGGGATGGCGGCCCATTCACCAAACCAGATGACAAACATCAGGCCGGCAAAACAATACACAGCCAACAGCGCTTCAAGCCAAACAATTGCCGTGATTCGCCTTTTGCGACGCACCACAGGTTTTTGCTGTCCACTGATTGAAGCATCAGCCGTGCTATATTTAGGCGTTCGAACAAACGCCGTCTTTTTTCCTCTCAACGCCTGAAATAAGGCCTGTGTGTTACTCAGCGCCATCCCCATCGTTCCAGCCATAAAAACAGGGAAGAAGAACACCCGCTGCAACCAGTCGGGATACAACGCACGCTGCGCAAACAATTGGGCCAGGAAAAAGCCGGCAAACCCTGTCAGGCCCACGCCCAACCAGGCAAAGTACAATTCTCCCGGCCCAGGGATATCAAAATGTTTGAGCATAAGCAACGGTGCATGAAGCAATGCAGCCAGTAGCACAAAAGGAAATACAAAAGGAGCCGTCAACTGGAAACTGCCTTCGATTTTAACCCCTTGTGATTGTGCAGAAGCCCACAATTTTCGCAACAGTTTGAGCGCAGCTTCTGCAGCGCCTTTTGTCCACCTGAATTGCTGAGACCGCAGTGCATGCATGTCCGCCGGCAGTTCCGCCGGCACTTCCATGTCCTCAATGTAGCGGAACTCCCAACCTTTCAATTGTGCCCGATAGCTGAGGTCCAGATCTTCAGCCAGTGTATCGCTCGACCAATTTCCACCATCTTCGATGCACGCTCGCCGCCAGACACCGGCGGTGCCATTGAAGTTCATAAAATAGCCGGCTTTGTTGCGCACATACTGCTCAATGGCAAAATGGGCATCAAGGCCAAACGCCTGAACCCGTGTTAGCAGTGAGTCTTCCGCATTAATATGTCCCCAGCGCCCTTGTACCATGCCAACCCGGTCGTTGGTGAACTGAGGTAGCATGCGTCGCAAGAAATCAACTGGTGGGATAAAATCAGCGTCGAAAATGGCAATGAACTCACCTTTTGCGCTTACCAAACCCGCTTTCAACGCGCCGGCTTTGTACCCCGTGCGGTCTTCGCGGTGAATCTGCACGATGTCCACCCCTTGCAACTGCCAGTAGGCTACCCGTTCCGCTACCAGGCCCCGCGTCTCATCGGTCGAATCATCCAGCACCTGGATCTCCAACATTTCTTTGGGATAGCGCAGGGTGGCGCAGGCATCAATCAGCCGTTCAGCAACAAGGGCTTCATTGAACAATGGGAGTTGCACTGTCACATAGGGCCATGGACCATCCATCACAGGCAAGGCATCCATTTCGGGTACAGGCCCGGGGCGAAGCCGGCTTTTAGCTACATACTTGATGGCCAGCCAGAGCAGGTTCATCCCGTATATCGTCAGTACGGCTGTTGCCAGGGCATATAAAATTGCTAACAAAACGCAGGCATGTTAAAGATGGAAAGAGGCCAATAGCGGATTCTAAAGGGCGCTACAAAAATGTAAACCGCAATCGGTGTAGCTTCTAGCCCCTACCAATTGGAGGTGGCGGCAGTAAAAATGTCATCAGCTACGTTTTGTAGTGCCGCAAGGGCGGCAACCGTTTCTTCACTCAGATCTAACGGGTCGTACTCTTCAAAATTTGAAAACGTCCGATTTAGCAATTCCTTTTCTCCCTCCAGATCTTCTTCAGCTTCTGCTGATAGTTCAGGATCCGAGCCGGAGCTTCGCGTCTTTCGTTTATTTGCTCTTGGTTTTTCTTCCTCTTGGCTCATCTCTTCCTCTACTGTTGGTAACTTCGACTCTGAGTCCAAGCTCTTTAGCTCTTGCTGTTTCTCCTTTGTCTCCTTCGTCTCTCC
>JBCCIM010000353.1 GCA_039111535.1 Bacteroidota bacterium
GCAAGTTTTACCCGAACGGGTGACGGCGACGTGGTTTCAGCACCGATGTGGGCCTTTCGGTTCAATAGGAATGGCCGGACCTTTGGTCTGAATACATCTGCCAGTGGCCTGCATCCTGATTTCCAGGCACAAAGCGGCTTCATTCGCAGAAATGGGATAGCACGAGCCAATGTCACACCCCGTTACACACATTACGGCAAAGAAGGCAGCATCCTCGAAACATGGACGGGTAGTATTTCCCTGGATGGCATCTGGCGATATGGTAGGTTTACAGATGGTAAATTCCCTGATGACGCGCGCATACATTTTAATAGTGGCTGGCTACTCAAGGGAGGTTGGTCTTTTACACATTCGGTACTGCGCGAGTCTTTCCTGTTCGATGAATCCCTGTTTTCTAGCTACTACGTCGAAAAACAGGAAAACGGCGTAGCCGCCGACACGGTTAAATTTGTAGGACAACGGCGTGTCCCGAACCTCGATTTCCTCTTTACCATTAATACACCCCGGTTCCAAAAATTTGGCGGACGCATCCTTTTTGTCATGGGACCAGATACTGACTTTTTTGAGTGGGCACAAACAAAAAGCACCATATTGGTCTTTTTAAATATGGATTGGCGTCCTACTCAGAAACTTCGGTTTGATATCGACTATACCCACCAGCAGTACTTACGATCAACAGATGGGAGTACGTCTTTCCGCAGGATGATTCCACGCCTGAAGGCAGAGTACCAGCTAACACGGGCGCTCTTTGTCCGTCTTGTTGCTGAATACCAGGCCTTCTTCAGAGATGATTTGCGCGACTCAGCCGGCAACAGCGACCCCATTCTATTCTACAATTCTGGTGATGATACTTTTGCTCGCGCTAGTAAAATTCGCAGCAACGATTTCAGGGTTGATTGGCTTGTATCTTATCGGCCAACACCAGGGACTGTTGCTTTCTTCGGATATGGGAGCAGCTTACGAGAGCCTAGATCTTTCAGATTTCAAGAATTTGAACGCCTGAACGATGGGTTCTTTATTAAGCTAAGTTATTTGTTCAGATCTTAAGTTGATGAAGCTAAACCAAAAAGTTGCCCTCATCACGGGTGCCGCCGGCAAACGCAGTATTGGTTGGGGGATTGTCGAAGCAATGGCACAGGAAGGGGCATCTGTCATACTGAATGACTTGCCCGCCCGAAGCCAGGACCTTGATAGAAGAGTTAATTCCCTCAAAAAAAATGGCTACCAAGCCGTCGCTGCTCCCGCTGATCTCACCAGGCCTGATGAAGTACAAAAAATGATTGATGTGGGGCTGTCAGCCTTTGGAAGGCTCGATATACTCTGCAGTAATGCCGGCATGATCCGATGGCAGTCTTTTCTGGATATCACGCCCGACATCTTACAGGCTCAGGTTAACATAAACGTGAAAGGTAACATGTTCGTCTGCAAAGCTGCAGCAGAACAGATGATTGCCCAGGGCAATGGTGGGCGTATCATCGTGACGTCTTCCGTACAAACCTATTTCCACTTCCCGATTACCCCCGTGTACGGTGGCACCAAGCATGCTATGCACATTTTTGTGGGAGCCCTCGCCTTAGAGCTTGCACCGCACAACATTACAATAAACCACATCGGCCCTGGTTGGGTAAAGACAGCCATGAACGATGCATCACCAGAGTTGCGGACCGAAGCCGATCTTGAGAAACAAGCTGAGGCCATACCGCTACGGCGAGCCGGCACCACGAACGAAAGCAGTTGCGAGGAACCAGAACGCAATTGAGGTTTACCACAACTCTGTCTACGCAATCCGCCACACTCTTCAGAGAATTGTCAGTCTTTTATTTTAGAGGGCACTTTGTCGGAGCGCGAAGAGTATACGCC
>JBCCIM010000354.1 GCA_039111535.1 Bacteroidota bacterium
CAACGCATTTAAATACCCATTGTGATGCGTTGATGGAAGATGCAGCAGCTAATATCCAGCGCGAAGTTATACCAGTTGATGCACCAAACCTGGGGTTTGAGGTTGCAGCTGATGACCTACCGGCCGGCTGGGGTGTCGAGCCATTTGTCTGGCCGCTCGAAGAGACCAATCCCAATGTATACACGCATGAAATTGTACCGGAAGGCCGCACTGGCAACGCCTTGAAAATCAGCTCGCCTACAGGTGCTGACGTAGGTGTTTATGTTGATGTGCCCGTCAAACCCAACACCACCTACTTGCTTACGGGGTGGATAAAAACGGAAAATTTAGAAAACATGGGCGGTGGGTACGGTGCAGTGATCGACATCCTTACCTTCGGACGCACCCGCACCATCCGCGGCACGTCCGACTGGACCTGGGTTGAGCGACGGTTCAATACTGGGCCAAAAGAAGAAATCCGCATTCAGTGCCATCTTGGGCGCTGGGGTCAATACAAAGGCACTGCATGGTTTGACGACTTGCGCCTTGTTGAACTTGGCGACATCTCACCATCTGCCGTGGTAGCTGAAACGGTATTCCGGCACATCGGCGCAGGCGGACTCGATCAGGCTGCCCTCTCGGTCCTTGAGCAACTCAACAACACAACCCCGGCCATCCGCGACCTTGCACTTTCCAGTTTTGCAGAGAACTGGCCCACAGGCCAACGGCCAGCCGCAGCTGCTGATGACAACGCATACCGAACCATGCTGGCAGATAAACTGGACGCGCCACAAAAAAACGCACTCGAAAAACTCCTGCAACGGTGGCGGGGAGAAACGGTACCCATCGAAGAACCGCGCACTGCAGGTAGAACCGTGCTCCTCCAAACAGAGCTAAACACCCTCAAGTTTGCACAGGATACGCTGACTGTGCAAGCCGGCGAAGAAATCACCCTGGTCTTCGAAAACCTTGATGCCATGCCGCACAATGTTGTGATTGGTATGCCGGGTACCCTCGAAACGATCGGCGGAGCTGCTGATGCGCTGGCTCGTACAGGACAGGGTGCCGAGCAAGCCTATGTACCAACCATTGAAAGCGTACTCACCGCCTCCCCACTCGTTGATGCCGGAAAATCCGTCTCCTTCACCATTCAAGTGCCAACCACACCCGGCGATTACCCCTTCATCTGCACCTTCCCTGGTCACTGGCGCATTATGAACGGCATACTACGCGTCGAATGAGGGTATGTAGCATAGCCGGGGCTTGTCTACCGTAAAACAGACCTATTTCTTTTGGTAAGAAACAGGGCATTACGCGACACGTAACACCCTTAGCGCGATGATCCTCACTTTTGCGGATCGGTTTACGGAAGAACTATTCCTACATGAAACTTCCCGACATTTTCCAACCCACGTGTTAACCAGGGCATTGGATAAATTGCGGTACTTGCATGCTGCAGATAGTTTGCACGATTTACGTATACCACCCGGAAATAAACTCAAGCAATTAAAAGGGACGCGAACCGGTCAGCATAGTATTCGAGTAAACCGGTCATGGCGTATTTGTTTTATTTGGCAAGACAACAATGCCTTCGTAGTAGAGCTGAATAACCATTATGCCTGAGAAAAGCAGTAAAGATACCCTAACACACCCTGGCCAGTTGTTGGTACGCGATTATCTAAAACCTCTCGGTATCAGTCAGAATAAACTAGCCAAAGCAATGGCAGTGCCGGCAGGGAGAATCAGCGAAATTATAAACGGCAAGCGCGCCATATCTGCTGAAACATCGCTGCGCCTTGGCAAAGCACTGGGGATGTCCGAAAAGTTCTGGTTTAACTTGCAAGCCGACTATGAC
>JBCCIM010000355.1 GCA_039111535.1 Bacteroidota bacterium
CAAAATCTTGAAGAAGCGATTCATGTGGTGAGGAGCGAAATAGCCAAGATTGCGGAAAGCGGCGTTACTGAAGCTGAACTTGAGCAGGCAAAAAAATACATAATTGGCTCCTATGCAATCAACAATCTTGATACATCCGGCAAAATCGCAAGGGTCCTGGTTGCAATCCAAACTGAAGGATTGGGAATAGATTATATCGACCGGCGCAGGGAAATCATCGGTGGGGTAACATTATCTGATGTGAACAGAGTTGCGCGTGAACTATTGTCGGTAGAACCGACAGTCGTAATCGTCGGACCAGCTACTCAGTGATTTCTTCAGTCATAGATTTTTGACTTGCCAAGCGCCTTTTTGCGCAGTTTTTAATTGCGGTATTTATTAGGTGATTTATCAGGTTGTTATCATCCACCCGCAGTTCTATTTTCAATACTTGCGATGCTTCCAGCAGTTTGCCCGGCAATTTTCCCATACCATTTAACCGTGCCGCATCCTTGGATGTAGTAAGCAAAGTAAGATCGCTTGCTTTTGCCCGCTCAAGCAATTCTGTACATTCTTCGTCCGTATAAAAATGGTGATCCCCAAATGCTTCAATTTCCTGAACATCCGTACCGAGCTTCTCGAGCGTGTCAGAAAATTTTGTTGGATCAGCTATTCCCGCATAAGCAAGAAACTTTTTCTTGGGCAAAGTGTTCTTTGGTTTAACAGTGGCTTGTATAACAGGCTTACCGGCTCTCGAACTGCGTCTTATTACAAATTCTCCACGCGCACCCTCACCGATTACAAGAACAGCATCAGCACGCATTAATTGCTGACGAAAAGGCACACGAACCGGCCCAGCAGGTACGGCAAACCCGTTACCAAGACCGCGCTTTGCATCAACAACAACAAGATTGAAATCTTTAGTCAGCGAAGGATTCTGAAAGCCATCATCCATCAGGATAATCTGGCATCCGTTATCGACCAAAAGTTGTGCGCCGCTTGGTCGGTCAGCCGAAACAGCCGTGATTGCGTGGCTGGCGTGGAGTAAAGCTTCGTCACCAACATCATGTGCATTATGCCTGTCTTTCTTGACGATTGTAGGTGCTGTAATAGCTCCGCCGTAACCCCTAGTGAGAACGCCTGGCCGCAAACCCTGAGCGCGCGCAAATCTCGAAAGCATCTCGACTGTAGGTGTCTTTCCGGCACCACCAGTGATGAAATTTCCAACACAAATAACTGGGATGTTAACAGAAGAACTTGCTGCAAAATTCATGCGTTTCGCAGCAGCTCTTCCGTAAATGAAAGATAAAGGTGACAACAGCCAGGCTTGCCAACTGGGGTTCTCCCACCAAAACGGTGGTGCTTCATCAAGTGCCATTACCGAAATTCCTCAAGGCCGCGTTTCACGGTAAGCGGGAACAAATACGAATCCAGAATATGCTTAGTGCGCTTTAGGGAGCCCTGCATAGACTCCAGCGCTTCTTTAGCAGAGCTTGCCATTTTCTCTCGCTCATCCGGGCTGCGAAGTAGGTACTCGACATTTGCTGCCAGCATTTTTTCATCAGATATTAGCCTAACTGCACCGCAGTGTAGCAGACTGTTATAGGCTTCCCTGAAATTAAGAACAGCATGTCCCG